>JANTFH010000027.1 GCA_024763535.1 Thermodesulfobacteriota bacterium | reverse complement strand
TACCTGCGGCGGCCGCCCCGGCAGGCGCGAAGATAACCGAGGTCTATGAATCTATTTATGGCCAGAGTCGTAAAATACGGAAAGTTTCTGATCATCAGCCTGCTGCTGTTGTTTCTGCTGCCGCCGCAGCCGGCCCGAAGTCAGGAATCGGCAATCGCCGGTTTCAACCGGAAGCTGGATGATCTGGGCATTGAGTACCGGGGATTTTTTGATCTTCGGGGCGGGCACCGCCTGGTCAGTCCGGTGGAAGAGCAGTCAACCTCACTGGCGGAGGCCCGGCTGCAGCTGGATGTCGACTGGGATCTGGACTGGAGCCGGATCAAACTCAAAGAAGATCTCTACCACGACTCCGTCCGGCACCACACCGGCGGCAGCTTACGAGAAGCCTACATCATGGGCAGTCCGCTCGATTTTGCCGATCTCAAAATCGGCCGCCAGGTTCTGACCTGGGGCACCGGAGATCTGCTTTTCATTAACGATCTCTTCCCCAAGGACTGGCAGTCTTTCTTTATCGGCCGCGACGATGAATATTTGAAAGCTCCGGCTGATGCCCTGAAAATAAGCCTCTTTTTTGAACCGGCCAATATCGACATCGTCTACATGCCGCGTTTTAATCCCTCCAACTATATTGACGGTCACCGACTCTCCTACTGGTCGCCCATGGCCGGAGAGATTGTCGGGAAAAAGCATATCCTGCACGATCACGGCCGCTCCAGCTGGGGCCGGGATGATGAGATCGCCATCCGCATCTTCCGCACTTTTAACTCGGTTGAAACCGCCCTCTATTTTTACGACGGTTTCTGGAAAACCCCGGAAGGCATGAAAGCCGACGGTAAACTCTTCTTTCCGAAACTGCGCAGTTACGGAGCGAGCCTGCGGGCACCGCTGCTGGGGGGACTGGCCAATTTTGAAGCCGGCTATTATGACTCCCGGGAAGATCGATCGGGCAAGGATGCCATGATCCGCAACTCGGAATGGCGCCTTATGGCCGGATTTGAACATGAACTCGGAGATGATTTCAACGGAGGGCTCCAGTACTACCTGGAGTACATCGAAGATTATAATAATTACCAGCGGAGTCAGCCGCCGAACAGTCATGACCGGGATGAATTCCGCCATCTGCTGACCTTGAGACTGACTAAACTTCTGCTCCAGCAGAATCTTACCCTCTCCTTTTTCGCCTTCTATTCACCCTCGGACAGCGACTGTCATCTGCGGCCCCAGATCAGTTATAAACTGACCGACAACTGGCTTCTGACCGGCGGTGCCAATCTTTTCTTCGGCCGCCACGACTACACTTTTTTCGGCCAGTTCAAAGACAACAGCAACGCCTACGCCGGCCTGCGCTACAACTTTTAGGCGGGGCAAAAACTTGATCAGCTTACGGCCCGCGAAGTAAGAGTCTGCCAGATCTCGCGCACCCGGGCTTCAGTCGATTCAAGATCCCGGCTGTTATCGATGATAAAATCGGCAAACTGCAGTTTTTCATCGATCGGCAGCTGCGATTTCATAATCTTAGCCGCCTCATCCGGAGTGATCCCGTCCCGCTGCGCCAGACGTTCCGCCTGCAGCTTTGCCGGAATATAAACGACGATAAGCTTGTCAAAAAGATACTGCAGATTAAGCTCAATCAGGAGCGGCACCGCCACCTGAATAATCGCCTCCGGATCTTCAGCGGCAATCGCATTCGCCTGTTTGAAAAACTCTTCATAGATCGGCGGGTGGGTAAAGCTTTCCAGTTTTTTACGTTTCTCCATATCCCCGAAAACGATATCCGAAACCTTTTTCCGATCCAGAGAGCCATCCTCCGCCAGTACCTGGCGCCCGAAATAATCGACGATTGCCGCTAAACCCGGAGTCCCCGGCTCAACCACCTGCCGGGCGATAAGATCGAAATCGATTAACGGAGAACCGAGGTCTGCCAACATCTTCGAAACCGTACTTTTACCGCTGGCGATACCGCCGGTGACCCCGACCAGGGTACGCTGGCCGTCACCTTTAACTTTTTTCATCATCTCATCGAGGCCGAGATAGGCCGGCGGAAAGACCGGGGCCGCACTGTTCTCAGCGCCGGCAAAACTGATCGGATAACGTACCCCCCGGCGGTAGAGAGCCTCCAGCCCGGAGAGGGTTTTCTCCATCAAACCGGCGGGAATGGCGATCACCATCTCATCATCCTGGGCATGGCCGTAACGACGCTCACCATAACAGGGAATGCCGACGGAAACCTTGTCCTCCTGATAGCAGCGCACAATCGCGTCGGCACAGGAGGATTCGCCGACACAGGCAAACTGCAGCACCTCATAATCGCAAAACTGAACCGCATTGATCAGCATCATTATCTGGGCCGGATTGGCATAGATAAGCACGATATCCGGCGCAAAAGGGTTGTAGACCAGGGGTGCCATCGCCAGAGCCTCATAACGCCCCACCGGCAGCCGGGGAATCGATTCTTCAAATTTGCGCCCGTCGGCTTTGGTAGCGACCCAGACGATATTGCGGAAAGTACCGTCACGATGCGTCTCCGGCAGCTCCTGAAGGCCGATGATCGAGGAGCAGGAGGAGAAGAGAAAATCATCCAGATCGGCCCCGATACTCCAATCGAAGTTGCGCACCAGATTTATCATCTGGCACATCGTCAATTTACTCTGGGGCCGGCGGAGAAAAGGAATATTCTCAAGTTCCTCTTTTTTCTCCAGCATCTTGAAGGCTACGGGAAAAGATTTCAGACGTAACAGCCGTTCGAAACGGCGGATTATCTTCTCCCAGTCGGTTTTTGTCGGCATAACCTGATGATCTCCTTTTTTGTCTATCGGAACGCTACCGGCTTATACTCTCCTGATTTGAGTGCCGCCAGAAGCTCTGTTTCACTCTTTAAGGGCCTAGTAAAAGCCGTGGCGTAGCAGCCCAGCGTCGATTTATCATGTGCGTCGCTGCCGCCGGTGGCCGGCAGACTTAAATCCGCAGCCACATTCCGGGCGAGATCGTTCTCGGTCGCCGTCACCTTACCGTTTAAGGTCTCGATCCCGTCAACCCGGCGAAACATCTCCCGGGCCCGGGCTTTCTCCCGGGTTAAACCGATATCATCGGCCCCGAAGGTGAGAAAACCGCGGAAAGGGTGGGCGGCAACAATAAAACCGCCGGCAGCCGCGACCCTGTTTTTCAGCTCTTCCAGTTTAATAATACCCTGCACATCCTCATAAAAGCCGAAAACCAGCATATCGCCCTGTTCGGTTACAATCTCATTCGCCCGAAAGAGCGGAAATTCATATTGGTCACGCAGTTTCCGAATCTCATCGGCCGACCAGAGATAGTTATGATCCGTAAGGCAGAGTCCGTCTAAACCGATACGTTTAGCTTCCTCAATCATCGTCTCAAGTGAATCCGAAGCACAGGGAGAGGCCGGAGCCGTATGTACATGAAGATCAATTACAAAACTGCTTTCACTATTGCTCTCCGGAGACCTGGAGGAAGATTCCGGCCGGGGCCGGGCTGCTGCCGGAGCCGGAGTTTCAGCCGGAGTAACCGCCACCGCCGCAACCGGATCTGCATCCCTCTGACCCTTATCCTGCGCCAAAAAATCCCGCAGCGAAAGTTCTCCTCCGCCACCCTGGAACTGCTGCCAGCGCAATAATTTTACGGTTTCCCGCACCGCGTAGGCGGACTCGTTGAAAAGGTTGGCAAAATGCCGGCAGGCCGTGCGGCCGATGGTTTTATGGATTTTATCTTCGATGCCTTTATCCAGACAAAAACCTTCCGCCTGGGCCAGAAATTTCAGGGCTTCGGGACATTGCGGCGTGGTCCAGCGCCGCCAGCGGCCCTCGACGGCAAAACATTGAAGACCCTCTATCCGCACCTTGAAATCGAGTTCAAGACTGTAAATCGAATCATCCAAAATTCCATGTACAGCCAGAGTTTCAGCATCCAGGCAACTGACATTGATTATTTTATTACGGTTAAATTCGGAGATCACAGCTCACCTCCGGCCCGTTTCTCAGCTTCAAGCTCGGCCACCAGCGGGGAGCCTTTGGCAAAGGCCGCACAGCGGTCATAAAGGCGAATGCTCTTTTTCACCATATTTGCATAAAAAGCAAATTTGCCCTCCGCATCGTCCGGGGCTTTGAGCAGAACCTTTTTTGTCAGATGGAGAATAACTCCGTGGCAGGCCTCTTCGACCATATAGACAATCTGTTCCAGATTCTCAGCTTCACCGAGCAGACCCTTGATAATTTTCAGCATCCCGGCTCCGACCCGAACCCCCAGCAGCTTCTTGAGAGAGGCATTGAGATCTTCAATCTCAGCCAGATAAGCGTGGCGGAAACTTCCCGAAATTTCCGCGATTTCCAACTCCGGCATCTTCACCACCATGCGAATTTCCGCCTCGGTGAAGGTATCCCGCAGACGACACACCGAGAGCAGATTGCCGTCTGCAAGCTGCTCAACGTTGGTCGACCGGTTTAAGGAAAATTTAAGGATATGATCTGCCATAATCAGTCAGCCTCATCCTTAACCGTAAATTTCCAGGCACAGAACCACTCCTCGGGATGGTTGTCCGGGGGACAGCCGACACATTCGGTCTCAATCCGGGGATCAATGGTTCGGGCAAAATAGGGATATTCAACCAGGCCAACGGATTTGCACGGATAATCCTCCATCCCTTTTCTCTTGCGGGCCAGCTGCACCCGGCACTCATTCATGCGAAAGATGATACAGTTTTCATCCACATCTTCAATTGACTGCCGATTAATCAAGGCATACATTCTAAAAGCCAGAGCCTTTTTCAGGGCCGGAATTCCGCCCTTTTCCGGAAGCTCCAACAACTCCTTAATCCGTTCCGCTTCGTAAGGAGAGTAGCGGGTCCAGCAGGTATCATTGCAGCGTTTGGCATCGTTCATGCCATGCTCTTTTTCAACCGCCTGAAACCAGATGCCGTCATTGGCGAGCCAGTTGACACCGAGATTCTTTAAAAGATCGAGCAGCTCCTCCCGGGAGAGTTTATGCAATTGAGCCGGAATCCCATCTTTGACCTCAAAACCGAAAATTTTACCTAAACGGTTAAGCTGGTTCGTGAGGCTGGCGCCCCAGACATTTTTTTCCACCGCCGCCGCCTTTTCCGCCCCCAGCTGATGCTCCACCTGGGCCAACCAGTAGCCGTAATGCACAATCGTGCGCCGGAATGAATCCATAACCAGCTTAAGTAAAAGGGTGTCATCCGCCTCACTGATAATCTTGCTCATATCACTCATCTATATTTCCCCCGATTCAATTTACCCGATTAACCCTGAACTTATTTTTATTAATCTCAAGAAAAAAATTACCTGAATCATCCTCTTCCAGTAATTCCGCAAGGCGAAAATGAGCCGCCTGGAGACAGCGGGCCGCAAACCGGCCAGCTTTGATCCTGACCTGCAGGACTCCCTCATCATCGAGCGTCAGGGTTTCCGGATCAAGGCTTTCACGGCTGCCGTCATCAACCTCTAAAGTAATTCGGCTAAGATTGCCGTCCACATCTCTTTCAATTTCAGCATCACGAACAAAATATGGTGTTTTCGCAACCTTAACCGGGGCCCGTTTACCCTTGTAGTCGATGAAAAAGACACCGCTCTCCTCGTCAACCGTCAATGAGCGCTTAAACAGATTAAGCACCTCGGGGTGCACAATCCGGCTGCCCTCATACCACCACTCACCCTGAGCGTTGATAAAAATTTCACCCTGGCCGATTTCCATTTCCGTTTATCCTGTAAATAAGGCTTAAATTACGCTTAATATTGGGAAAACTTACGCCGCCGTAAATTATCATTCCGAAGCGGGATTTACACCACCGCCGACACCTGACTTTTCCGAACATTTGGTCTACACAGAGCCCCGGATAATGTCAAGTAAAACCCGGATTTATTCTGTGCTCTTTCCCTTGCCTGAACAGGTAATTTTTCAAAGCAGCCTAAAAAAAAGAGCCGGAGACAACATCTCCGGCTCTTTTTGAGCGCCACTGATTCAACCCTTTAAGTTCAACCCTTTAAGCCGGGTGAAAAGGCAATTTTTCAAGTCGGCCTACAGTTCCACCAACTTGCGCGACCTCATCCAGCGAACGATCACCCGCCGGTCGAAACGCCAGAATTTCCGCTCTTTATGCGCCGGCAAAATTCCTTTGCGGGCCATATAGTTAACGTTATCAGGGCTGGTATCGAGAAGTTCCGCCACCTCAATACTGCCAATCTCCCGATTGACATTTTTTTTCCCCTCTCTATTTCTTACAATCTTCATAACTCTCTCCCAACCAAACGGTTTTTCTGCTGATCATAAGACCAGCCTCATAAGCCCCGTAAAATATCTCGTTCAGGCTTGATCTTTCGTGATAAATTAAATAAAAAAGCAGGTATCCGCACATCACGCAGATACCCGCCTTTTTTTCACAATTGGTGGAGCTGAACGGGATCGAACCGTCGACCTCTTGTCTGCCAGACAAGCGCTCTCCCAGCTGAGCTACAGCCCCATCACTCTAAAACGAGCGGCCTAGATAGCATGCCGTGCAAGCCCCTGTCAATCTTTTTTTACGTCTATTTGAGAACCCCGGCCATAACCTTGATATCCGCTTCCCGCCTTAAAGCCTGGACATATTCCTGCATTACCTGGAATTTTTTGTAACGTAAAAGCTGCTGTTTGACAGACTGGCGCAGTTTATCTGCATCAGCCCCGAGATCAAGCTTCCGCTCCCGCAGACGGGCCAGAAAATAGATATCATTGTGCTGCAGAAGCTCTGAAGTCTGTCCTTTATGCAGAGCAAAAACTTTACGGCTTAAAACCGGATCGTTCGCAATCTTGGGAATCGCCCGGTTGCGGGTGAAAAAACCACTGTCAACCAGTTTAAGCTTCAATCCGGCAGCCACCTCATCCAGAGTCTTGCCGCTTTTAAGCTGAGCCGCCGCACCCTCACCGATATTTTTCACTTCCTCCCGGGCCAGCTCGAGACGATAGGCCTTCTCCACCTCGCTCTTGACTTCGGCTAATTCAGGCAGATAACTCGCTTTAATCCCGGTAACCATAAAATAGTAGCTGTTACGAGAAGGATTAACTATTTTCGCACCCTTATTAAGCGGAGTCTTAAAAACCAGATTAAGCAGCTCCGGATCTCGGCCGATATCAGGTACCACGCCGTCACGCTGTTTGAAAAAATTGGTCTCGATTACCCTCTTCCCCAGTTTACGGGCGGCGGCCACGAACTTTTGACCGTCACCTTCAGAAGAGAGCGCCGCGGTCACCGCTGCCACCTCTTTATCCAGAAGCTCCGGGTAAGCCTGAATCTGCAACCCTTTTTTAATACCGTCCTTAACCTCGGCCAAGGTTTTTGTCCGAGCCGGTTTATAATCTTCCGTCTTAATCAGATGAAAGCCGAAACGGGTTCGCACCGGTTCACTTACCTCACCCGGTTTCAGAGCAAATGCCGCATCCGCAAAAGGTTTTACCATGGATCTGCGACCGAACCAGCCGAGATCTCCGCCGCGAGAACTGGACGGGCCCTGCGAGAATTTCTTCGCCAGCTCGGCAAAATCGGAACCGGACTCTATTTTCCTGCGTATTTCAACAATCTCAAGCCGCGCCTTTTCGATCTCCTCAGCTGCGGCATCGGGCGCAACCTTGAGCAGAATATGGCTGGCTTTAACCTGCTCTTTCACCTTAAATCTATCAATATTCTGTTCGTAAAATTCAGTAATCTGCTCCTCGCTGACATCAACCTTGGCCAGCAGTTTATCCCGTTCAATAACCAGCGCCGCAATCTTGCGCTGTTCCGGAACTCTGAAAGTTTCCCGGTTTTTCTTAAAAAATTTCTCCAGGTCGGCCTGAGTAAACTTCATTTCGGCCTGATAGGCGGCCGGTTTAAACGGCAACAGATCAAGGGCGATCTCCTCCCGCTGCTGCCGCACCAGGATATCGATCTCCTCCGGCAGAATTTTCACTCCGTCACTAATCACCTGCCTGACTTTATTGATCAGCATATCCTCACGCAAACTAGTTTCAAACTGAGCTGGAGTCATCCGGTTGGCACTTAAGGCCCGACGGTAGCTCTGTTGGTCAAAACGGCCATCTCGCTGGAAAGCGCCGAGGCCGGCAATCCGAGCCTGAATTTCAGATTTGTCAACTGAAAGGCCAAGCTTGTCAGCCTGTTCCAGCAGCAGCTGCCGGTCAACCAGATTATTCAAGGCCTCTCTTTTGATCTGCATCGCCTGGGCGTCATCGGGGTTGAATTTACCCTTAGACTGCTCCTGATAACGCCGCCAGAGATCCCTAAACGAGGTATCCAGAGCCTTACGTTCAATGGTCTTGCCGTTAACCGTCGCCGCGACCGTCATCTGCTTGGCCTTCATACTGCCGACTCCCCAGAAAGAGAAGACCACGATAATAACTCCGAAGACCAGTTTAACGATCATCGACTTGGCATTTTTCCGCATCATTCTTAACATCTGCTGAAACCCCTATCTATTTGTGCGAGCATTGCCGCCCACTACCTGAAATTTAATCAATCTAACGGCAAGATTAACTATCTTGTCAAAAAAACCTTACTCATATTTGAACTACTCAACCTGAAAGTAATTCCGGAAGCTATCCGACAGAATAGCGACCACGGTCAAATCAAACTTCGCCTTATATGTTAAGAGGGGAGGAAAAATCAAGCAAAAAGGCAAAAATCACAAAAGAAGACCCAGTCGGGAGTAGTCCAGATAGTTTCCGTAAAGCGGGTTTTCATCGCAATAGTGCAGGTTTATGGATTCTCTCTTCGACTCCGGCAGCGCCAGAAGCAGGGAAGAGGTGGTACCATAACCGTCAAAACTGACATTAAAACCCTGCGGCGGGATTATATCCTGAGGCAGCGGCGTCCGCAGAGCCCGACGGAACACCCGCCAGGTTTCATCCAGATTTTCACTGCCGGAGAGCCCGGCAAAGAGGCGTCCGGCAGTGCGGGCTTTAAGTGAAGTACAACCGTTCAGCTCACCGTTACCAAGATAGTGGTAACCAGGATTCAGGGAGATAAAATCAAGAGAGGGGAAATTGGTTCCGAAAAAGGCGTTTTCGCGTGAAGCTACAATTAAATTAAACGGGTTGAAGGTGGCCCCGTCACAAATCTTTTCCAGCTCTCTCCGGGCTTTACCGGGATCACTGCAATCAAGCAGGGCCAGAACCAGATCACCCCGGGAGCGGAGCCCGGTCTCATACTCATCCGCGGTCCAGCGATTGGTCAGCCAGACCAGCAGGCCCCGGTTATTATAGCCCCACCAGCTGCCGCCCCCGGTCAGATCACAGGAGGCCAGCCAGCGCCGATTAGGATCGTCGGGGTCACTGTAAATCCGGGGAGACAGGGCCCGGCGCTGAAAAAATTCATCTCGGTTATTGGCCACAACCAGAGGCCAGCCGGGAACTTTTTTATAGGCGAAAAGAACGGTACACATCAGCCGGTTTATTTAATCCAGCATCTCTCTGACCTTGGAAAAAAAACTTTTATGGTCATGGGTTGACTCATCGCCATCCTCTTGGGCAAGCTCTTTAAAAAGTTCACGCTGCCTCTCATTCAGATTTTTCGGAGTGACAACTATCAACTCAATTATCTGATCCCCCCGCCCGTAACCGTTGAGATGCGGTACACCCTTACCCTTCAGATACTTAAGATCACCCGTCTGGGTTCCTTCGCTGACCTCTATCTTCTCTTTCCCCTCAAGAGTTTCAATTTCAAGGTCGGCTCCCAGTGCCGCCTGAGCGAAGGTTATCGGCATCTGGCAGTAGATATCATTACCGCGTCGCTGGAAAAAGGGGTGCTCTTTAACCTGAATCACGACATAAAGATCGCCGGGAGGACCGCCCTTACTGCCGGCACCGCCTTCACCCACAAGCTTGAGTCGGGTGCCGGTTTCAACCCCGGCCGGAATCTTGACCGAAAGACTCTTCTCCTCCCGCAGGCGACCGCTGCCGCCGCACTCCTTACAGGGATTTTTAATGATAGTGCCCTCTCCACGGCAGGTCGAACAGGCCTGAGAAACACTGAAAAAACCCTGCTGAAAGCGAACCTGACCCTGACCTTTACAGGTCGGACAAACCTCCGGTTTGGAACCGGCCTCAACCCCGCTTCCCTGACAGGTATCACAACTTTTGTAACGCGGAACCTTAATCTTTGCCTGGGTACCGAAAACGGCTTCGTCAAACTCTATCTCGAGATTGTAGCGCAGACTCTCACCGGCTCGGCCGGCAGAGCGCCGCCGGGAACCGGAACCCCCGAAAACCTCTCCGAAGAGATCCCCAAAAATATCCCCGAAACCGCTGCCGCTGAAATCAAAGCCGCCGCCCATCTGCTGCTGCAGACCTTCGTGGCCGTACTGATCATAAAGCGCCCGTTTCTGGCTGTCGGACAGGACTCCGTAAGCTTCGCTCAACTCCTTGAATTTAACTTCAGCCTGAGGATCGCTGGAGTTCTGATCAGGATGGTATTTAAAAGCCATTTTCCGATAGGCTTTTTTAATCTCGATTTCGGAAGCGTTGCGATGCACCTCCAACACTTCATAATAATCCCGTTTCTGCGCCACTTGCCTAAACTCCTGTCAAACGAAAAAAACCAGATGCGGGCAGAGCCTGGGCTCCAACCCGCATCTGGGACTTGAAATTACCATTTCAGAATTGTCTAAACAGACTCCTGAAACTGCTACTTGTCGTCTTTGACCTCTTCAAAATCAGCATCAACAACATCGTCATCGTCGCTGCCTGGCGCTTCATCAGCTCCGGGAGCTGCTCCGGCGGCGGCATCACCACCAGCCTGATTCTCAGCGTACATGGCTTCGGCCAGTTTATGGGAAACCTGCTGCAGGTCCTCCATCGCTTTTTTGATCGCCTCGCCGTCTTCGCCGTCTTTCACCGTCTTCAACTGATTAAGAGCGCCTTCGATATTGGAACGATCCTCGGCCGGAACCTTGTCGCCCATCTCTTTCAGGCTTTTTTCGGTTTGATAAACGACACTGTCAGCCTGATTCTTAAGATCGATAAGCTCACGTTTCTTCTTGTCTTCATCGGCATGAGCTTCGGCATCTTTAACCATCTGCTCAATCTCGGCATCACTCAGACCGCTGGAAGCTTTAATCTCAATCGACTGCTCCTTACCGGTGGCCGTATCCTTGGCTGAAACATGGACAATACCGTTGGCATCGATATCAAAACTTACCTCAATCTGAGGCACTCCGCGCGGCGCCGGCGGGATACCGACCAATTCAAACTGGGCCAGGCGCTTGTTATCCGCCGCCATCTCCCGTTCACCCTGAAGGACGACAATACTGACGGCGGGCTGGTTGTCGGCCGCGGTTGTAAAGATCTGACTCTTTTTGGTCGGAATCGTCGAGTTTTTCTCAATCAACCTGGTACAGACTCCACCCAGGGTCTCAATCCCCAAAGAGAGCGGAGTAACATCGAGCAGCAGAACATCTTTAACATCACCCTGCAGGACTCCGCCCTGAATGGCGGCGCCGATAGAAACCACCTCATCCGGGTTAACCCCTTTACTGGGCTCTTTGCCGAAGATCTCTTTTACCTTCTCCTGAATCCGCGGCATCCGGGTCATCCCTCCGACCAGGATAACATCGCTGATGTCGGAAGTTGAAACCCCGGCATCTTTCATCGCCGTACGGCAGGGAGCTACGACCCGGTCAACCAGATCAGCTACCAGGCTTTCAAGCGTGGCCCGGGTCAATTTGACATTCAGATGCTTGGGACCGGAGGCATCCGCTGTAATAAAGGGCAGATTAATATCGGTCGTGGTCGAGGATGAAAGCTCGCATTTGGCTTTTTCTCCGGCCTCTTTCAAACGCTGCAGAGCCATCTTGTCATTACGCAGGTCGATGGCATCACTCTTTAAGAACTCATCAGCAATATAGTCGATGATACGTTCGTCGAAATCTTCACCGCCGAGGAAGGTGTCGCCATTGGTCGCCTTGACCTCGAAAACCCCGTCACCAAGCTCAAGAATCGAGATATCAAAGGTACCGCCGCCTAAATCGAAAATGGCGATCTTGCCCTCTTTCTTCTTGTCTTCACCGTAGGCCAGGGCCGCGGCCGTCGGTTCATTGATGATCCGTTTGACATCGAAACCGGCAATTTTACCAGCATCCTTGGTCGCCTGCCGCTGACTGTCATTAAAGTAGGCCGGTACCGTAATTACCGCTTCGGTAACCGGTTCCCCGAGGTAGTCTTCCGCCGTCTGCTTCATCTTCTGCAGAACCATAGCCGAAATCTCGGCCGGACTGTACTCCTTGTCCCGCATCTTGACCCAGGCATCACCATTCTTGGCTTTGGTGATGGCAAAGGGTACCTTCTCTTTCATCTGCTGCACCTGGGGTGCGTCAAATTTACGACCGATCAGTCTTTTTACCGCAAAAACCGTATCCGTCGGGTTGGTAACCGCCTGTCGTTTAGCCACCTGGCCGACCAGGCGTTCACCATTATCATTTAAGGCAATAACCGAGGGGGTGGTCCGCACGCCTTCAGCATTGGCAATAACCTTGGCCTCGCCGCCTTCCATAACACTTACACATGAGTTGGTTGTACCCAAATCAATTCCAATTATTTTTCCCATAACTCTCTCCTTGTATAATTATTTTAAGTCTTGAACTTATATCAAAGCAAATTCATTTATCGTTTTTACCGGTTATTGTCCCCAATCTAAGTACGGCAACCGCTAAAATCAACCCTCGGATTTACTTTCTTTCGCCTTGGGCTTGGCCACCGTTACCATCGCCGGCCGCAGCAGACGGCCGTGCAGTTGATAACCTTTCTGCAGTTCACCGACCACCGTATTGGGCTCATGTTCATCACTCTCAACCTGGCTCATGGCCTCATGAAATTCAGGATCAAAAATTTTCCCCTGACAATCAACGCACTCAACCCCCATACTCTTTAAGGTTGATTCAAACTGGGACAGGATCATCTCAACCCCGGCGACAATCCCCTGCGGGTCATCTCCGGCATGGAGCAGGGCCCGTTCCAGATTATCCTTCACCGGCAAAAGGTCACGCACAAAACCCTCCCGGGCAAAACGCGCGAACTCATCTTTTTCCCGCTGTATCCGTTTGCGAAAATTCTCCGCTTCAGCCTGAATTCTGAGCATCCTCTCCTGGAGGGCGACATTCTCCTGCCGGAGTTTTTCCAACTCAGCTTTAAGCTCTTCGGTTTCATCTGCAGGAGTATCAGCCGTCGCCTGATCCTCCGCCGGGCTCACGACCTCTTCTTTTTCTACCCCGGCGGCCGCCGGAGCTTCGGTTTTTTTAGTTGTGCTTTTTTTCAACGTTATCTCCTTGACAAAATATTCTACTATTTATTCATCTGCAGCCGACGGCTCATGGCATCGGCAATATAGTTAACCAACGGAATGATCCGTGAATAATCCATCCGGGTCGGCCCGATCACCCCAATCTGACCTAAAGTACGCTCCTCGCGACCATATTCGGCAGTCACCAGCGAACAGTGACGCATCTCCTCACAATGGCTCTCTGAACCGATAATCACCCGCAACTGTTCTCCGTCCAGAGCACCGTCAAGAATTTTCAGGATTGAACCCTTCTCCTCAAAAGCCCGAAAGATACTCTTCATGCGGTCGACATCGGCAAATTCGGGGTGTTCCAGCAAATTAAGCCGGCCGTCGAGCATAACATCACTCTGCTGCTCCGGATTCTTGGCAAAAAAACTGCGGCTCAGAGCCAGGACCTGTGTGAAGAGTTCATCATAGCAGCGTTTATCGCTGGCCATCTCCTGCAGGACCTTGCGTTTGATACCGCTCAGAGTCAAACTTCCGAGCAGCGCATTCAGATAATTTGAAGCGTGGTTGAGCTGATCCTGCGTCAGGTCGTCATCGGCATCAAAGAGGACATTCTGCACCGACCCAGAAACTGAAACCACAACCGCCAGAACACGACGCTCATGGAGTTTGACAAAACGAATGTGCCGAATAATCATCCGACGGAAATCGGGCAGACTGACAATTCCGACATAAGGGGTCAACTGGGCCAAAGTCAAAACCCCGTCGTGCAAAACCTCCTCCAGGCGACCGCCGGCAACCTCAAGCCGTTCCCGAATGTGCATTTTCGCTGCCGGTGAAACCGAGGCCAGACCGGCCAGGTTATTAACATAAAAACGAAAACCCTGATCTGTGGGAATCCGTCCCGCCGAGGTATGCGGCTGACAGAGAAAACCTTCATCCTCAAGATCGGCCATAACATTGCGCAGAGTGGCCGGGCTCAGCTGAAAATAGGTACTGCGTGACAGGGTGCGGGAGCCCACCGGTTCGCCGCTGTGGATATACTCCTCAACCACAGCCTTCAAAACCTTAAGCTGGCGTTCCGATAAAATTCCCATAAGCATTCACTCTTCAACATTAACCCAAAAAAAATTAAAACCCCGTTGGCACTCAATGTCGATGAGTGCTAACGGGGCTAAAGTAGTAATGGCCCGACCCCTTGTCAAGGGAGATAACAGATACAGACCGGAATCACCGGGAAAAAGCGGGGGAATTGGTCGGCATCAAATTGCGGCCCCATGATCTGAGGAGGCATGCGGCAACATATACTTCACGGTCGGGAATGCCTCTCGAAATTGTCAGCAAGGTGATTTTTAGACATTCGGATTTATCAACTACCCAACGCTATCTTGGCAAGATCAATGATACAGAAGCCATGAAGTGGATCGAAAATTTGTATGGTTAAAGATCAGCATATAATCTTTTAAGAGTGATCATTATTGACATTTGTTCCTGCAGTGTGTAATTTGGGAACAAATGTATGGAGGTTTATTATGTCTAAAACTCGTCTCAATGTAAGTCTTGACCGTGACCTGGCAGAGTTTGCCAAAATGTTTGCAGCAGAAAATCGCACTTCGGTAGCCGATATGGTAACCCAATACCTGCTATC
This sequence comes from Thermodesulfobacteriota bacterium, assembly GCA_024763535.1. Taxonomy (GTDB): domain Bacteria; phylum Desulfobacterota; class Anaeroferrophillalia; order Anaeroferrophillales; family Tharpellaceae; genus Tharpella. The sequence goes on along the minus strand of JANTFH010000027.1, from coordinate 14,310 downwards.
CTTGAAACGGCGTGTCGATGGCCAACAGATGGAAATCATTCTTTCTCACCCGGCTTTCCAAGAGGCAATGAAAGATGCTCAGAAAAAGCTGCAAACCGGTACGGCTAAATGGCATTCGTATGAAGAGGTCTTTGGGGAGTGATGGAGTCTAGATTTGAAAAAGCCTTTCTAAAGGCCGTCAAGAAACACGCTTCCATCAAAAAACAGGTTAAACAAAAGGTAGACATGATTATTGAAAACCCTGTTGCATTTGGCGAGCCGCTTAAGGGAAACTGGCAGGGATTTTACTCATGCCCGGTAAAACGTAACTTCATCATCATCTACCTGTATTGTGAAATTTGTCAAAAAAAGGGCGATGATGTTGTTGTTGCTTGTTCAGAATGCCATGACACACCTGATCAAACAATTAAATTTGTCCTGTTAGGCCCGCATGATGAAGCCTACGGAATTTAATCTCACAGACAAGGGCTGAGCAAGATTTAAGGGATGGGACTAAAACAGCTCACCCCGGTTGAAAAAATGTTACCCTTGCCAATCTCAACCACTCCGCCAAGCAACAAAATCAACATTGATCGTAAAATATATAACGAAGCACTGCTACAAATAATAAAAATCATACATATTGTTAAAATTGAAGAACTCAACCATCTGCGTCACAGCACAGAATACGGAGAAAAAAAGTGAGGAGAATATGGTTCCTCCATTTTCCTTTCGGAATTTTATATCACAAATTTCAACGAAAACGGTGTCACCAATGTTCAGGCCCCCGATGCTATCATCTTTGTTGCCGATTTCAAAGATTACGGCCTCGACACTGCCGGGCGGAATGATTTTAGAAAAACGCATCTTAATGCCTGCCCCCATGACCCTGGCTTTAACCGCCATACCTACTTCAAGATGCTTAAGTGAGACTTCGTCTGGCGCTGTACCGGGAGCATAAAGTTGTTGCTGATTCTCAATCTGAACCTCGTCCCAAATTGGATATTTTACCTCTTTCATAATATGTTTTTATCTCTCCTAAAATTACCATCCAGAAAACCTGAGATTAACTCTAAACCTTTATTTTTTTCAAGTACAACCACGTCCATACTTGAAAAAACATATTTTGTAAAGGGAGAAGATGGGAAATTAATTGGGGTCTTCCATGATAAATAAAATCAAGCGGAAAACGTAGGTTTCCCATGCCCCCGGTTTACCTCCAGTTAAGTGTAAATCAATATCACATGCACAAGGCTTCCTTAAGTTCTTGAATATCCTGTTTCATCTGCCGGTTTTCCTGTTGGCGAATTTCTTGCTGCTTTTTGATCTCCTTGACCGCCTCAATCAAAAGGGGCGAAAGCTTGCCGTAATCTACGGCTTTATATCCGTCCTGTCCGGTTGAAACAATTTCCGGCAGAACCTTTTCGACCTCCTGCGCAATAACGCCGACCTGACGACTTTTATCATCACCCTGTTTCCAGTAAAAATAGACTCCGTTGATCTTTTCCAACAGAGAGAGCGGATCGCTGATCCTGGTGATCTTTTCTTTCAGACGGCGGTCGGAAAATGTATTCCAGGCATTGGCCCGAGCCTCGCTGCCGTCTCCAGCGGTTCCGACCTCAAGTGCATAACTTAGAGTCGCAAATCCAGTGCCAATGCCAACCTTGCCACCGCCGTCGACCAAGTAGATATTTTTGTCACAGTTGTGATTTAAGTGTATCTCAGTATTATACCAAGGTGTGTCAATTTCGTTGCCGTCGAATACCATTTTTTGAGTTGTACTGGAAATCGTAAAAATACCCTGGTCTCCATCACTGTCAACATCAGCAAAGATTGAGACCGGGCCGTCCGTTTTGAGTCCGCCGACTCCGACATTAAGACCACCGTTAACACTGAGATTATTGGCGATGCAGGTATCCGCAGAGACATCCAGTGAACCGGCCGCAAGAGCGCCGATATCAGCCGCCGGGACATCAATACCTGTAATCTCGAGAATCTCGACCCCGTCATCACTACAAGAAGCTACATAGGCGTATTTACCGACAACATAGATGGATTTGGCTCCGGCAAGTGCGGTGGCACCGGCATCAGTAATCGCGCCGACGTGCGTGGGGTTCACAGGATCAGAAATATCCAGGATTTCAACCCCGTCATCAGAAACAGAAGCTATATAGGCATATTTACCGGAAACATAGATGGAGATGGCGCCATCAAGCTCAGTGGCATAGTCATCAGTAATCGCGCCGACATGCGTGGGAGTCGCAGGATCAGAAATATCTAGAATCTCGACCCCGGAATCAGAAACAGAAGCGACATAGGCATATTTACCGGAAACATCAATGGAATGGGCTCCATCAAGCGCGGTGGTGCCGGTATCAGTAATCACACCGACATGCGTGGGATTTTCAGGATCAGAAATATCCAGGATCTCGACCCCGTCATCATTGTCAGAAGCGACATAGGCATATTTACCGGAAACATAGATGGATTTGGCTCCGTAAAGTGCGGTGGTATCATCATCGTTGATTAAGCCGACATGCGTAGGTGCAGCAGGGAATGAAATATCAAGAATCTCGACCCCGCCATGACCCCAAGAACCTTCACTGGTAACATAAGCATATTTACCGGAGATATAGATGGAGCAGGCACCTTTTAGTGCAGTAGTATTATCATCGAAAATAGCACCGACATGCGTGGGAGTCGCAGGATCAGAAATATCCAGAATCTCGACCCCGGAATCTTGACCAGAAGCGACATAGGCATATTTACCGGAAACATAGATAGAATTGGCTCCTTCAAGTGCAGTTGCTCCGGTATCAGTAATCGCGCCGACATGCGTGGGGTTCGCAGGATCAGAAATATCCAGAATCTCGACCCCGTTATCAGCCTCAGAAGCAACATAAGCATATCTACCAACAACATAAATGGAACAGGCTCCGCTAAGCGCGGTAGTACCGGTATCAGTAATTGCGCCGGCATGCACAGGGTTACCTGAGCTCTGCAGAAAGTTACCTCCCGCCAGAGTCAGTTGCTCCGCAGGAGAACTGGTGCCGATGCCGACCTTACCGGTAAAATTCGGATTTGAGGATGAAGCTTTGCCATCAAGCTGGCTCTGAATTGACGAAGTCACCCCGTCAACATAATTCAGCTCGACAGCCGATGCCGTTATCGGCGTAGACCCAAGTGAAAGGGTTGTCATATTGACGGTGCCGGAGACATCGAGCTTACTGCCGGGCGTATCCGTTCCGATGCCGACATTACCGGAACCATCAAATGTCATCTGCGCCGCAAGCGGCAAAGAAATAAAAATAATCGACAATACAAGTAAACCCAGCAAAAAAATCTTCTTTCTCATTTTATAACCTCATCACTGTACATAATATTGGGGAAAGCAGGATTTTACATATGCAAAGCTTCCTTGAGTTCCTGGATATCTTGTTTCATCTGCTGGTTTTCCTGTTGGAGAGTTTCGTTCTGTTTTATAAGTTCCTTGACCTCCTCAATCAGAATGGGTGTGAGTTTGCCGTAATCAACGGCTTTATATCCGTCCTGTCCGGTTGAAACAATTTCCGGCAGAACCTTTTCGACCTCCTGTGCAATAACGCCGACCTGACGACTTTTGTCCTCTCCCTGTTTCCAGTAAAAATAGACTCCGTTGATCTTTTCCAACAGAGAGAGCGGATCGCTGATTTTAGTGATCTTCTCTTTCAAACGGCGGTCGGAAAACGTATTCCAGGCATTGGCCCGAGCCCCGCTGCCGTCTCCATCGGTTCCGACCTCAAGTGCATAACTTAAAGTCGCAAATCCAGTGCCAATGCCAACCTTGCCACCGCCGTCGACCATGTAAATATTGTTGCTACAGTTATGATTCAGATGCATCTCGCTCAAAGGTGTGTCAATTTCGTTGCCGTCGAATACCATTTTTTGGGTTGTATTGGAAATCGTAAAAATACCCTGGTCTCCATCACTGTCAACATCAGCAAAGATTGAGACCGGTCCGTCCGTTTTGAGGCCGCCGGCTCCAACATTAAGACCACCGTTAACACTGAGATTATTGGCGATGCGGGCATCCGCAGAGACATCCAGTGAACCGGCCGCCAGAGAACCGATATCAGCCGCCGGGACATCAATACCTGTAATATCGAGAATCTCGACCCCGTCATTACCGGCTGAAGCGACATAGGCGTATTTACCAACAACATAGATGGAGTGGCCTCCGACAAGTGCGGTAGCCCCGGCATGCACAGGTGCAGCAGGATCAGAAATATCAAGAATTTCAACCCCGCCATCATCATAAGAAGCAATATAAGCATATTTACCGGCAACATAAATGGAGATGGCTCCGTAAAGTTCGGTGGTACCGGTATCAGTAATCGCGCCGACATGCGTGGGAGTCGTGGGATCAGAAATATCAAGAATTTCGACTCCGTAATCATCATAAGAAGCGACATAGGCATATTTACCGACAACATAGATGGAGCAGGCGCCATCAAGCTCGGTGGTACCGTCATCAGTAATCGCACCGACATGCGTGGGAGTCGTGGGATCAGATATATCCAGGATTTCAACCCCGTCATCTTTATAAGAAGCGACATAGGCATATTTACCGACAACATAGATGGAGCAGGCTCCGTCAAGCTCGGTGGTACCGTCATCAGTAATCGCGCCGACATGCGTGGGAGTCGTGGGATCAGATATATCCAGGATTTCGACTCCGTTATCTTCAAAAGAAGCGACATAAGCATATTTACCGGCAACATAAATGGAGATGGCGCCATTAAGTTCAGTGGTACCGTCGTCAGTAATCGCGCCGACATGCGTGGGGTTCGCAGGATCAGAAATATCCAGAATCTCGACCCCGTCATCAACGTCAGAGGCGACATAGGCATAGTTACCGACAACATAGATGGAATTAGCTCCGTCAAGTGCAGTGGCTCCGGTATCAGTAATCGCGCCAACATGCGTGGGGTTCGCAGGGTCAGAAATATCGAGAATCTCGACCCCGTCATCAACGTTAGAGGCGACATAAGCATAGTTACCGACAACAAAAATTGAATAGGCTCCGTCAAGTTCAGTGGCACCGTCATCAGTAATCGCACCGACATGAACCGGGTTACCTGAGCTCTGCAAAAAGTTACCTCCCGCCAGAGTCAGTTGTTCCGCAGGAGAGCTGGTGCCGATGCCGACCTTACCGATAAAATTCGGATTTGAGGATGAAGCTTTGCCATCAAGCTGGCTCTGAATTGAAGAAGTCACCCCGTCAACATAATTAAGCTCATAAGCCGATGCCGTTATCGGCGTAGACCCAAGTGAAAGGGTTGTCATATTGACGGTGCCGGATACATCGAGCTTACTGCCGGGTGTATCCGTCCCGATGCCGACATTGCCGGAGCCATCAAATGTCATCTGCGCCGCAAGCGGCAAAGAAATAAAAATAATCGACAACATAAGCAAACCCGTCACAATAATCTTCTTCACTTCATAACCTCCTTGCTGTAAATTATGGGATTCATATAGTTACATCATAAATAAACGGCGTATCTGACAGATAGCACATAACCAAGTTACTACTATTTCAATCAATCGGTAGCCAAGCTGTCTTAAGAAATAATACCCGAGTTTTTCCGATTCTACTTTTCAACAGATGTGTCTAAGTTAGTATTCGTTAGATAAAAACATAAATTGTAATCCGTTGCAATACTTAATTTGCATTTTATACCTAAAAAAGCGCGGGGAGTAAGTGATAATAACTGAAGATATCCGCTAAACAAATTCATACGTAACTATTCAGCCAAATTTTATCTACCATTTCTGGGGGGGACGGGGGTGGTTTTTCGTGAGCGGTTGCGGAAATGATTTCGTTGTTTTTCTTAGGCGAGTACCCTAAAGGGCATAAATTTCGCCCATAAGCATTGCAACTGTTTGAGCAAAGCGAGTTTTGCAATGCGGGCGAAGCGAGTGCAAGGAAAAACAGAAATCTTAACGCCTACCAGAAAAGCCGCCGCCGTCCCCGGAATAACAATCCGGCTGAACAGTTACATTCATACTTGAAAAAAACATACTCTGTAAAGGAAGAAGATGAACACGGGAAAAAGCCGGGGGAATTGCACTGAAAAACTTTTCCGACCGGCTAAATTTACAACTGAAACACTTAGATTTCCGGATGTAAGTTGGATACGTCTACTAAAACAATTTGGGCGGGGCCGGTGGGGTGGCGGGGGCGGATTCCGGGTCTTTAAGGGGGTCAATGACGGCGGAATCCGGAGCATCTGCCGGCGGAGCGGCATAGAAGGCGCGGCCGAAGAGACGATGGAAGTCACTCCAGTCGGAATCAGCACTCTTACAGGTTTCGAGGTGAGCAGTAACAGCGGTGATCTTGGCATCGATATCATCGATAAAGTTTAAGAGTATCGCTTCCAGAGTCTTGGGTCTTTTCGGCGAGCCGTACTCATATTCGCCATGATGGCTTAAGATCAGATGCTCAACCAGCATCAGGGTTGAGTCGGGAAAATCTTTAATCGTTTTCGCCTTATCCCGGATCATCTCGACCCCGATCATGACATGACCCAGAAGCCGCCCGGCGGTTGAATAATCGAGATTGCGTTCATAAACAAGTTCGCGCACCTTGCCGATATCGTGCAACAGGGCCCCGGTTAAAACCAGATCGGCATTGATTTGCGGATAGAGCGGGGTCACCTTAAGGGCCAGACGGGCGACTCCCAGGGTATGCTCAAGCAGGCCCCCGAGCCAGGCATGATGCATTGCCTTGGCGGCCGGAGCCAGAGCAAAATCTGCGGCAAATTTTTGATCTTTAACAAAGAAGGCCTGAACCAGACGTTTAAGCCAGGGATCTCTGATATCAGTTATAATCTGCAACAGGACGCGCTGCAAAGTCGGGATATGTTTATCCGTCTGGGGCAGGAAATTACGCGGATCGACCGGCCCCTGCCAGAATTCTATAGAATTCAGTGTCAACTGCAGGCTGCCGTTGAAAAGCTGCGTCCGCCCCTGGATATGGACGCAGTCGCCCTCTTTCAGAGCGGCATCAGCCCGGGCCGCATCATCCCAGAGAAAAGCCGGTATTTCACCACTGCTGTCACCCAGCGTAAGCTTAAGATAGTCTTTGCCGTTACGGCTCTGAGCCAGGTTTTTACGCCGGATCAAAAGCTGCATCTCAATCGACTGGTTGGCCTGCAGCTCCGCCAGTTTAATTGTGGAAATGGTCATAACCGCCCCTGCCGCTCAACTTATCAAGCCGAGTCTCATTATCAAGCATTAAAACCGTTCCCGGCTCCGTAATCCGGCCGATTCGGGTTAAAGAAACCCCGGCCAACGCCGCGACCTCGCTGATTTTTCGGCGGCCGGCCGGAGCCGCACTGAAAAGCAGCTCATAATCTTCACCACCGGTCAACAGGTCGACTAAAGCTATCCGGCCCGTATCGAGAAACTGTCGGGCGGCCGGAGAAAAGGGCAGCCTCCGGCTCTCAATCCGGGCTCCCAGTCCACCGGAAGCTCTCAGGATATGCCCCAGATCGGCAACCACGCCGTCACTTACATCAAGCATCGCACTGACTCTGCCTGAAGCCGCCAGCCGCTCACCGAGAGCCACCCGGGCCCGGGGCCTTAAGTGACGGGCTTTAAGCCAGGCGACTGCATCTGAATCAGCAGCTTCCGGCGGCAGACTCCCCTGCAGCAGCTTAAAACCTAAAAAACTGTCACCAATAGTTCCTGAAATGTAAAGATCATCACCGACGCCGGCACCGCTCCGCAGCAGCGGCGCAGGCCCCGGAGCCAGGCCGTTAACGGAGACGGAAATTACCAGCTCACGGGCCGCCACCGTATCCCCGCCCGCAAGCTGCACATCATACTCGGCGGCCAGATCCAGAAAAGCTTTGATAAACTCATCCAGCCATTTTATTTTCAGATCGGCGGGCAGCCCCAGAGAGAGATAGACACAATCAGGCTTAGCCCCCATAGCCGCTAAATCACTCAAATTTACGGCCAGGGCTTTATAACCGAGATCCGCGGCGGAGGTATAAGAGAGATCAAAATGAACCCCGTCCACCAGCATGTCGGCGGTCGTCAGGATGCCGTTACCGGCCTCCGGCCGCCACCAGGCGGCATCGTCACCAACCCCGAGTTTCAAGGCTCCGTAAGCCGGCGGCAGACTCAGTCTTAAGGCTTCAATAAAACCGAACTCGCCCCGGTCGGCAACCGTTACGGAAGCGGCCGGCGGCTCTTTAGGCGGTTTTCTTTTTGACACTGGTTTTCTTTTTGCCACTGGTTGACTTTTTGGCTGCCGCTTTACGCCCTTTTTCTTTCGGCAGCGGCTGCGGTTTTTCCGTTAAAGCGTGCTCAACTATCGCCTCGGCCCGTTTGATCGGAATAATCGTAAACTGCTTACGAATATTAGCCGGGATATCCTCCAGATCCTTTTTGTTATCATCCGGAATAAGGATGGTTTTAGCTCCGAAACGTAATGCCGCCAGCACCTTCTCCTTCAAACCGCCGATCGGCATCACCCGGCCGGTCAGCGTCAGTTCACCGGTCATCGCCACGTTACGATAGGCGGGGATTCTGGTCAGGGCTGACAGAATCGAGGTCAGCATCGTAACCCCGGCTGAAGGCCCGTCTTTCGGCGTAGCTCCGGCAGGAACATGGATATGAATGTCAAACTCCTGGAAAACCTGATCCTCGATTCCATACTCGCGCGAATGGGAACGGATAAAGCTCATCGCCGCCTGAGCCGACTCCTTCATCACATCACCGAGATGCCCGGTCAGCGACAAATTACCCTTGCCCGGCATCAGCAGGGTTTCAACCATCAGCACCACGCCCCCGTAGGGGGTCCAGGCGAGACCGGTCGCGACCCCGACCTGATCAACTCCCTCACCGCCCTCGGGCATATATTTAACCGGCCCTAAAAGACGATGCAGAGATGATGGACTGATCATGGTTTTACCAACCTTCTCCTTCTCTGCCACCCGGGTCGCAATCTTACGGCAGACCGAACCGATCTCCCGTTCCAGGTTACGCACTCCGGACTCCATGGTGTAGCTGTTGATCAAAGTAAGCAGGGCCGTCCGGGAGATCGAGATATGTTCAGGACTGATGCCGTTCTCCTCCATCTGCCGGGGAATCAGATAACGCCGGGCAATGTGCAGTTTCTCCTCGTCTGTATAACCGGAGAGTTCAATAATCTCCATCCGGTCGCGCAAGGCGGCTGGAATCGTGTCGAGAGTGTTGGCCGTGGTAATAAACATCACATGCGAAAGATCGTAAGGCACTCCGAGATAGTGATCGCTGAACTCTGAGTTCTGCTCCGGATCCAGCACCTCAAGCAGGGCTGATGCCGGATCACCGCGAAAATCATTACCGATTTTATCGATCTCATCCATCATAAAAACCGGATTAATGGTCCCGGCCTGTTTCAACCCCTGGATGATACGTCCCGGCAGGGCCCCGATGTAGGTGCGCCGATGGCCGCGAATTTCGGCCTCATCCCGCATCCCGCCTAAGGATAAACGGTAGAATTTTCGTCCCAGAGCCCGAGCCACCGATTTCCCGAGTGAGGTTTTACCCACGCCCGGAGGCCCGACGAAACAGAGAATCGGCCCGCGCAGTTTCTTTTTCAATTTGCAGACCGCCAGATACTCGATAATTCGCTGCTTGATTTTTTCCAGACCGTAGTGATCATCCGCCAGGATTTTCCGGGCTTTAGTCAGATTGAGATTATCACGGGTCTTTTTATACCAGGGGATATCAATCATCCAGTCGATATAGGTACGGATAATATTGGCTTCGGCAGCATCCGGATGCATCCGTTCCAGCCGCCCCAATTGCTTGTACGCCTCCTCCTGAGCAATTTTCGGCATCTTGCATTTTTTGATCTTGTCCCGCAGTTCCTCCATCTCGGCGGAGCGATCCTCACCGTCGCCGAGTTCATGGCGAATCGCCTTCATCTGCTCTTTAAGGAAGTAGTCGCGCTGGGTTTTGGTCATCTCGGCTTTGGCCTGATTCTGGATCTTGGCCTGCATCCCCAGAACCTGGAGTTCCTTGCCGAGAATCTTATTGACCTTGTTCAGCCGTTTGATCCCGTTCGGCTCCTCCATAAATGACTGAGCGACGCTGAGTTTCACCCCGAGATTGGAGATAACCAGATCCGCCAGACGGCCGGGCAGATTGATATTATCGAGAATCATCGCCACTTCGGGCGCAATCGGTTTACCTAAAGAGATCGCTTTCTCGAGACGCTCCTTGACACTGCGCATGGTCGCTTCGGTTTTCAAATCGAGCTTATCTTTCTCAATCTCTTCCAGTTTCTCAACCCGCACCCGAAAGAGCGGCTTCCGCTGGACGACATCAGTGATCGCCGCCTTGGCCAGGCCCTGAACCAGAATCTTCACCCGCCCGTCCGGGAGTTTCAACATCCGCATAATCATTGAGATGGTGCCCACCCGATAGACTCCGCCGCGATCAGGATTCTCCTCCCGCAGATCTTTCTGAGTCACCAGGAAGATTAAACGATCTCCGGCCAGAGCCTCTTCAACCGCCTTGATTGAAGCCTCCCGACCGACAAAGAGCGGCATTATCATAAAGGGAAAAACCACGACGTCACGTACCGGCAGCAGCGGCAGCTCATCCGGCAGAACCAGCTCCTCACCTTCACCGTTTTCGCCATCGGCGGGTGCCTCATCCACCCCGCCCTCTTCTATCGTCGCCAGGGCTTCCTCCAGTTCTAGTTTCCTTTTCGCAACCTGGGCTTCATCATCCTCGGTCTCAGTTTCAGTCTCAATTTCAGCTTCAACTTCCGACTCTGACGCCGCATCCTCACCGGCCGGCGCATCTTCTTCACTATCATTCTCCGGCAGAGGCAGATCCTCATCCCGTTTTTTCTTATTGCTACTCACCAACATACCTCCAGATTTATATAAAACTGCTCCCGCGGGCACCGCCCGCAAGTAATTGTTAACACAACGAAATCTTCCCGCTTTAGCAAACCGGAGAAAATATCGTACCAAAAATCAAAATTTATACTCGGCCCGCAGCCTTTCGGAGAGGCACCGGGTCAGCTCAAAGGCCCGGACGGCCCGGGCCGGGGTCAGAGAGCCGGCACCGCAACTGGGCGAAACAAAACTCCGGGCGAGAATTTTTTCCAGCGGCAGAGCGGTACTGCTCAGGCGTTTAACCTGATTGATCAGGTGCACAAAAAGCGACCCTTCATCCTCGTTGTCGATAGCTTCACTGGTGGGCACCACGCCCCAGGCCAGATAACCGCCGGCCAACAGAAAGCTCTCCAGTTCGGCTTGATAGAGCAGCAGGTTGTCGCCAAATTCATAGGCATCAAAATTCAACAGATCCACTTTGGTATCAAGCAGCAGCGACCAGTCGGTATTGCCGCAACAGTGAACCCCGGTTAACCCCTTAAGCCCGACACTGACCTCATTCAGAAGATCCCGCACCACCTCCCGGGAGAGGCTGCAGAAAGCCGTACCGAAAGAGACCATATAGGGCTCATCGAAAAATGTCAGGGTCGGGACTCCGGGGAAAGCCTTGGCTAAAAAGGCCTCCTGCCAACGGGCTTTCCGGTTAAGGTGCTTAACCACGACATCAATCATGGTTGAATCGTAGATAATAGCCCGCTTTTGCTCATCCGTCACCCCGAGACCGAAACTTACCGGCCCGGTAACATGCCCCTTGAACAGCCGCGGGGCCCGATCGCGATAACGGTCGGCCAGGGCCTCAACCCCCTGCCATAAACCGAGCGAACGCTCCCGGCTGATCGCGAAATGATCGAGATCGTCAACCATGACCGCCTCATAAAAAGCGGTTAACTCATCGGCAAAACCGGCCCGGCCGGGATCGACATAAAAACGTTTGCCGTCATAATCGAGCACGGCCCCGGGCAGACCTTCCCCGTACTGCACATACATCCCTTCAAGAAAGGAACGGTTCGGCAGCTGCGGCCAGAAGGGCGCCTCGGGCAGAGTTGCCGTGATTAAATCAAGGGTCGATTCAATATCCGTCTGAGGCAGGCTGCCGATCGCAATAGCCATACAGCGCGGCAGAAAGGTATCACGTAGCAAAGACATCTTAACTAAAATACTCCTTAATAATGCGGGCCGAGCCCGCAGGTAAAACAGGTTCGGCGGAACATTTTCCGATTAAATCAGATTAAAAATGGGGAAATATTCGACAAATTATTAATAAAATATGGTAATTCCATCTTGAAATGTCAATGTCTTAACATATTTTTTCGAATTTTCGCAACTAGATTACTAATTTCTCATAAAACTCTCCGCTAAAAAGCAAAAATTTAGCTCTTTTTAGTGCTACATGGATAGTTCATTAAAAAAATCGACTTTTTATTAAACCCGGAGTAACTATTCAGCCTGATCTCATAAAGCTATAGCAAATGGTATCGAACTTTGCTTCGCCCTGTTTCACACGGGGACAGAATTAAATTCTGTCCCCAAATCGAGACAGTTTGAGGAGGTTGCTGAAGTTACACCCGGAGTAACTATTCAGCCTGGCAATAACTCCGGGGACGGGGGCGGCTTTTCTCAGCCAGGCGTTGAGATTCAGACCCGATTTTCCACATCTTATTGACAAATGGGGCTTTTTTGTTTACGAGTAATCAGCTCTGACAATCAAGTCGGCCTGAAGGTTCCATACATATCTTCCGTACATATCTGAAATGAGAGAAAAGCCTTTGCTCCCTCCCTGGAATATAGAAGCTCTCAATCCGCCTTTCGGCGACCCGGGTTTTTTCCTCTACCACAGCTACAGCGGCCGGGGGCTCTTTTTTGACCTTGGAGACCTGCATCGGCTGCCGCCGAAAAAGATCCTGCAGGCAAACCATATCTTTATCAGTCACGGCCATATCGATCACCTGATCGGCTTTGATATGGTGCTGCGCACCACCCTGAACCGGCCCCGGCACCTCCAACTCTACGGCCCTCCGGGAATCATTGAGATGATCGGCCACAAACTTCTGGGCTACCACTGGAACCTTACGGCCCACTACGAACTGCTCATCACTGTCCACGCTGTAGATGAACTATTTATTGAAAGATGTACCTTCGCCTGTGCCGACAAATTTCACCCGGGGCGGCGAAGCCGGGAAAAACGACCGGGAGCGGCAATCCTTACGACCCCGACCTTTAGCGTCAAAGCGGTCGATCTCAACCACGGCATCCCGTCTCTCGCTTTTGTTTTAGATGAAACCCTCCAGGTTAATTTCCGTCCTGAAAAACTTCAGCGCCTTAACCTTAAACCGGGCCCCTGGCTCACACAACTCCGACTGGCCCTGCAGTCCGGTGCAGTAGCGGACACCTGCATCGAAATTGCCGGAACCGGCTATCCGATCCGGGATCTGGCCGAAACACTTGCCATTATCAAACCGGGCCGCAGGATCGCCTACGTTACCGATATGGGTTTCAACCCGGAAAATCTGGCGCGGCTGCTGCCGCTGATTGCCGATGCCGACCTGCTGCTCTGCGAAGCCGCTTTTCTGGATACCGCCGCCGACAAAGCTGCGGAGAGCCATCATCTGACCGCCGCCCAAGCGGGAGAAATTGCCCACCAAGCCCGGGCCAAACACCTTAAACTTTTCCATTTCTCACCCCGGCATCACGATCTTAAAGAGGAGTTCTATCTCCAGGCCAGAACCCGTTTCTCAGGCCCGGTGAATTAAGCCGGGGCCGCAGATTAAGGGTTCAGCCATAAAAAAGAGATTGCTTTGTAAATAGGCTTCTGCTATTTTTCACTTAATTGTAGAACAACCTGACATTTAAATGCCGCCCGGCGGCAAACTGGAATTTTTATGCCACTCGCACGACTTGCTGATTTTTATGCCACCTATAAACCCCGTACCCAGGTCACCGGCGACGGTGTCCGGGCGGCGGTTCTCTGCCCGCTCTACGTTGAACGGCAGGTCTTAAAAATCATGTTTATAAAACGCTCCCAAACGGTCAGAAACCATAAAGGAGAGATCTCTTTCCCCGGTGGAGTCAAAGACCATAGCGACAAATCCTTATGCGCCACCAGTCTTCGGGAGACGGAAGAGGAGATCGGCGTCAAAGAGAGCGATATTACCATCTTCGGCGCTCTCGATGAAGTCCACACCAGCACCGGTTTTCTCGTCTCCCCTTTTGTCGGAAGCATACCCTGTCCCTACAAATTCGATCTCTCCAGCGATGAGGTTGAATGCCTCATAAGCCTTAAGGTGAATGATTTTCTAAAGCCTGAAAATGAGATAGATTTCTACTTCTTCAACGGCCGGCAGCTGTCGCCGCAACGCGCTTTCAAGATCGACGGGCACACCATCTG
>JANTFH010000026.1 GCA_024763535.1 Thermodesulfobacteriota bacterium | reverse complement strand
AAAAAAAATAATCTCCGCAAAGGAAAACACCATCATGAAAAATCAAAAAGTTATCCAGGCAGTATTTTTGCTCGCCTTTCTGGCAACGGCCCTGCCTTTTTTCACGTCAGCCTACGCCCTGATTCTCGGCACCGGCTTGAGCCTGCTGCTGGGGAACCCCATGCCTAAACTGACGGCGACATCCAGCAAAAAACTTCTGAAATTATCGGTAATAGGGTTAGGATTCGGAGTTAATTTTCTCCAGGTAATAGAGACCGGCAAGAGTTCAATCGGGATTACTTTCGTCAGTATTTCGCTGACTATTCTGGTTGGCACCTATCTCGGGAAACTCTTCAAGGTGGCCAAAAACACCTCGGCGTTAATTGCCTTCGGCACGGCCATCTGCGGCGGCAGTGCGATTGCCGCCATGGCCCCGGTTATCCAGGCCGATGATAATGAAACCGCGGTTTCACTGGCCACGGTTTTTACCTTGAATGCCATCGCCCTGCTGATCTTTCCAACCATCGGCCACATTTTAGGCCTGAATCAACATCAGTTCGGCCTTTTCGCCGCTCTCGCCATCCATGACACCAGCAGTGTCGTCGGCGCCGCCGCCACCTTTGGCGCCACCGCCCTGGCGATCGGCACTACGGTAAAACTAACCAGAGCTCTGTGGATTGCACCAATCTCGCTCCTCGCCGGCTTGCGAACCGGTAACCACGATAAAGCCTCGTTCCCGCTGTTTATTCTGGGTTTTATCGCTGCCGCAGTACTGAACACCTATCTTACCAGGCTTAGCCCGGCGTGGAATCTCTTTGCCGACGCAGCGAAACAACTGCTGGTAATGACCCTGTTTCTCATTGGAGCCGGCCTGACCAGGCAGGTGCTGGCCGAAGTCGGAATCAAACCGATGCTGATGGGTATCATCCTCTGGATAGTTGTCAGCAGTTCAACAATCGCGGCGATCAGCACCGGGATACTACATTAGAAACCGGTAAGACGATCCCGATTCCTCTAAATGATCTGACCATCTACTCAAGCAACCAAATGTTTCGGTTGACATTAACCAACGCAAATGATATTAAAACAGTACAGTTTACGACTCAAGTTAAATGATTAACTACCCCGCACCATTAAAAAAGAGGACTTAAAAATGAAAAACAGAATGCTTATGATTGCTCTAATCGCTTTCACCATGAGTTTACTGCCGGTGTCCGGATTGATCCAAAATGCCGCGGCAACGGAAAAACCGCAAAGTCACAAAGTTATATCCGTGACAACCGAAGCTACGGTCAAGGCGGTCGATCATGAAAAACGAGAGGTTGTACTACTGGGAGAAAATGGTAAGGAAATTACGATTAAGGTGGGAGATGAGGTCAAAAATTTCTCCCATGTGGAGGTTGGTGATATCTTGTCAGTAGAATATATCGCGTCCGCCAGCATTGAAGTTCTGGCCCCGGGAGAGGGGGAACCCGGAGCGGCGGCGATGACAAGCATGAGCCGGGCTAATCCCGGCGAGAAGCCGGCCGGAGTCGCCTCACAGACGGTTGTTGTCATTATGACGATTGAAGATATCGATCTTGAGAACCAGATGGCAACCCTGAAAAGTGCTGACGGTAAACTCACCACCGTCAAACCGCGCAACCCGGAGAACCTGAAGAAAGTTAAGGTCGGTGATAAAATCATGATTACCCAGACGGAATCATTCGCCATAAAAATGACCAAGGAACCAGGCAAAAAATAGAGTCCGATACTACTTGATACAGACACGGCAAAAAGCCCGTTCTCTTTCCGCAAAATGGAAAAAGAACGGGCTTTTTTTATTATAAATTCCGCGTTAGAGATATTCGCGAATCAGGATTTCGGCAATCTGGACGGCATTCAAGGCGGCACCTTTGCGAATATTGTCGGCGACAACCCAGAGATTGATACCGTTGTTGATCGATTCATCTTCACGAATCCGGCCGACCAGGGTGGCATCCTGACCCGCCCCATCGATAGCCAGCGGGTAGCGGTTCTGCGAGAGGTCATCGACCAGTTCAACTCCGGGAGCCCGCTCCATGAGTTCGCGGACCTCGTCAACCGTAATTTTTTCATCGGTTTCGATATTGATCGATTCAGAGTGACTGAAAAAGACCGGCACCCGGACGGCGGTCGCAGTCACCCCGATCGAGTCATCGGCGAAGATTTTTTTCGTCTCCCGCACCATCTTCATCTCCTCTTTCGAGTAACCATTTTCAAGAAAGACATCAATATGGGGCAGGCAGTTGAAAGCGATCTGATGCGGATAGACGTTAACCGGCAGCTCCGACTCCTGATTAAAGAGAGCAAAAACCTGTTTTTCAAGTTCATCAATCGCTTTTTTACCGCTACCGGAGACCGCCTGATAGGTTGAAACCACGATCCGGCGAATCCCGACTTCATCATAGATCGGTTTCAAAGCGACCACCATCTGAATCGTCGAGCAGTTGGGGTTGGCAATAATGCCGCGCCTTTTATAGTCGGCGATGGCTCCGGGATTAACCTCGGGCACTACCAATGGTACATCTTCATCCATGCGAAAGGCGTTGGTATTGTCAATCACCACGGCCCCGCCGGAGGCGGCAATCGGAGCAAAAACTTCACTGATTGAACCGCCGGCTGAAAACAGGGCGATATCGACATCGTTGAAGGAGTCCTCGGTCAACTCCTCCACAGCATATTCAGCCCCCTTAAATTCATAGGTTTTCCCCACCGACCTGGCCGACGCCAGAAGTTTCAACTCGGATACCGGGAAATCCCGGTCCTCCAGAGTTGCAATCATCTCATTACCGACCGCGCCGGTGGCCCCGACTACGGCGACCCTGTAACCTGCTTGATTCATTTAGATCTCTCCATTAAAATTCTTCAATATCCTTAAAAAATGGTAACTATTCAGCCGGCTAAGCGCTTGCGCCAATGCTCCATAAGGCCGCCGTCATCCAGAAGTCTTTGCATAAATTCAGGTACCGGCCGGGCCTGAAAAATCTGACCTGCAGTCAAATCTTTAATTGTCCCGGCGGCCGGATCTACATGAACCTTATGCCCCTCTTCAATCGCCGCCGCAGCTTCCGCCGATTCCAGGATAAGAAGGCCGGTATTAAAGGCGTTGCGATAGAAAATCCGGGCAAATGTCGGGGCGATTACACAGGCCACGCCGGCCGCTTTAATGGCTATCGGGGCGTGCTCCCGGGAGGAGCCGCAGCCGAAATTCTTGCCGGCGACAATAATATCCCCGGCCGTAACCTTAGCCGCAAAACCGGCATCCGCATCTTCCATACAGTATTTGGCCAGCTCCTTAGGATCTGAAGTATTAAGATAACGGGCCGGAATAATCGCATCGGTATCGATATCATCTCCGAATTTCCAGACTTTTCCCTCTATATTACTCATAAGTTTCCTCTTGCTTTAATTAAACGTAATTATTCAGCTAACCCGCAAATTAAGGGTACGGTACGTTTCTACTAATGCTGAATAACTGAAATCAGACAATCTCTTCGGGGGTTGCAATCCGGCCTAAAATGGCACTGGCGGCCGCCACCGCCGGGTTGCTCAAATAGACTTCACTCTCGGGATGACCCATGCGCCCGACAAAATTCCGGTTGGTGGTTGCCACGGCCCGTTCACCGGCAGCGAGAATACCCATATGGCCACCAAGACAGGGGCCGCAGGTCGGCGGTGAAATCAGGGCTTCGGCATCCAGAAAGATATCGGTTAAGCCCTCTTTAATCATCTGCCGATAGACATCCTGAGTCCCGGGGATAATCAAAAGCCGGATAAACTTGGCGGCTTTTTTCCCTTCAAGCAGTTTTGCCGCCAGACGGAAATCTTCAATCCGGCCGTTAGTACAGGAACCGATAACCACCTGATCAATCGCAATATTATCGGCTGCCGCCTGATCGACGGAACGGCTTTTATCCGGCAGCGGCGGATAGGCCACCTGGGGACGGATTGCAGAAACATCAATATCGATAGTGCGGCAGTAGTTCGCATCGGGATCACTGCTAAAGAGGGTGTAATCCCTTTGGGCCCGGGGACGGACATAATCCAAGGTTATCTCATCCGGGGCTATAATCCCGTTTTTGGCCCCGGCTTCAATCGCCATATTGGCCATCGACATGCGCCCGTACATCGGCAAAGATGAGACCGTTTCACCCGTCATCTCAATGGCCTGATAGAGAGCGCCGTCAACCTTGAGCAGGCCGATGGTATGTAAAATCAAATCTTTTCCCTCAACCCAGGGGGGAAGTTCTCCGTGATAGACGACCTTGATTGTTTCCGGCACCTTAAACCAGACTTTACCGGTGGCCATGGCCGCCGCCAGATCGGTACTCCCGACCCCGGTGGCAAAGGCCCCCAAAGCCCCGTAGGTACAGGTGTGAGAATCGGCGCCGATAATCAGGTCACCCGGCAAAACCAGGCCCTGTTCGGGCAGGAGTACATGTTCAATCCCGACCCGGCCGATCTCGAAATAGTTTTTAAGGTCCTGCTGTTTGGCAAATTCGCGCAGAATTTTGGCCTGTTCGGCCGATTTGATATCCTTGTTCGGGGTAAAATGATCCGGAATCAGTAAAACCCGCTCGTTATCAAAAACCTTCTCCACCCCGAGTTTTTCAAACTCGGCGATGGCGATCGGGGCCGTCACATCATTGGCCAGGGCGATATCGACATCAGCCTCGATCAGCTGACCGGCCTCCACCTCCCTCTCCCCGGCATGAAAAGCGAGTATTTTTTCGGTTATTGTTTGTGCCATAAGGCCCCTCCTAAACCGTCACCTGAGGACGGTTGCGTTTTTTGTATTCGAGTTTATTCAGCGCGTTCATATAAGCCCTGGCACTGGCGACCACGACACAGGTGTGAGCCCCCTGTCCCATCACCGACAAACCCTCATCTTTAATCCGCACGGTTACCTCACCCAGCGCGTCCGCACCCCCTGTAATTGATTTAACTTCATAAGTCAAGAGACGGCTTTTGGTATTGGTTAACTGTTTAATAGTTTTGAAAACGGCATCGATGGCCCCGTCCCCGAATTCAGCCCCGTGAATGGTTTTGTTCTCGACCTCTATCTCCAGAGTCGCGCTCGGCATGGCCACGGTACCGCTGTTGACACTGACAAAATTGAGTTTGTAATAGAGGGGGATGCGAATGATCTCATCCGCGATCAGGGCGTCAATGTCCTCATCGAAGACCTCTTTTTTCTTGTCCGCCAGTTTTTTGAAGGCGGCGAAGGCGGTTTCCACCTGTTCCGGTGTAAGTTCGTAACCTAAATCAGCAATTTTTTCCTGAAAAGCGTGGCGGCCGGAATGCTTACCCATGACCAGACTGTTCTGCGGTACGCCAACCGACTCCGGTGTCATAATCTCGTAAGTAGACTTGTTTTTCAGTACCCCGTCCTGATGAATCCCGGCTTCATGGGCAAAGGCGTTAGCCCCGACTATGGCCTTGTTGGGCTGCACCTTAATACCGGTAACCTGGCTTACCAGACGGCTGGCGGAATAGATCTGCGGTGTCACGATACCGGTCGTATAGTAAAGATTATCAGGCCGGGTTCTTAAAGCCATTACCAACTCTTCCAGGGATGAGTTTCCGGCCCGCTCTCCAATCCCGTTGATTGTGCATTCCACCTGCCGGGCCCCGGCCTCAATCGCCGCAATTGAATTGGCGGTGGCCAGACCGAGATCGTTATGACAATGAACCGAAATCACCACCCCGTCACCGCCGTTCGGCAGACGGTTTTTAATCTCTTCAATCATCGAGAAATATTCGCGCGGCACGGTATAACCGACCGTGTCGGGGATATTGATGGTTTTGGCCCCGGCCTTAACTACCGCGGTTAAAATTTCGACCAGAAAGTCAACCTCGCTGCGGGTCGCATCCTCGGCTGAGAACTCGACGTTCGAGGTCAGGGTCGAAGCGTAACGCACTGCCGCGACCGCCTGCTCCAGCACCGCATCCGCCTCCATCTGCAATTTGTGCTTCATATGAATGGGGGAAGTGGCAATAAAGGTATGGATGCGGGGGTCGGCTCCACCTTTCAGGGCTTCCCAGGCCCGGTCGATATCCTGGCGGTTAGCCCGGGCCAGGCCCGCTATCTGACAACCCCGGATATTATCACTGACCAGTTTGACGCCGGAAAAATCACCTTCGGAGGCGATCGGAAAACCGGCTTCAATGACATCGACTCCGAGTTTTTCGAGCTGTTTCGCAAGCAGCAGTTTCTCCTCTACGTTCATACTCGCTCCGGGTGACTGTTCCCCATCTCTTAAAGTCGTATCGAAAATAGTTATTCTGTCCATGATCTCCTCCGCTTAAATTAAAGGGCAGTTTGAAAAAGACAATTTTTCCAGACACCCGCAATTGAATTTATACTCTTTATACAAAAAAATCCCCCTGAATTCGAATCTGAACTCAGAGGGATTTTGCTCAATGAAAATAGAGTCTGCGTTTAGTTACTGTCTGCCGACACAGGCTCCTTCTTCACCCCTTGAGTCCTTTTCTTCATTAGTCCGGTTAGCTGTAATAGCAGCTTGACCGGGCCGGATAGGGTATAGATCAGGATGATAAAAAAGAGTGAAATCTGGGGTTCAGCGGCAACCACAATAAAAGTTACCGCCAGCATGACTAAAGCGATGAAGGGGGCCCGGCCACTGAAGATCGACTCCTTGAAAGCTGGATATTTGACATTGCTGACCATCAGGAAAGCTAAGCCGTAACAGAGCAGCAACAGTACCACATTACTCTCAATTCCGGTCGCACCGAGATGTTCACAGATAAGCACCGTGGTCGCCAGCATACTTGCCGCCGCCGGGATCGGCAATCCGTTAAAGGTTCCTTTCTCCGTGGTTTCCACCTGAACATTATAACGTGCCAGGCGCAAAGCCCCGCAGGCAACGAAAAGAAATGCCGCCAGCCAGCCGAGACGGCCGAAGGAGGAAAGACTCCAGAGAAAAATCAGCAGACCCGGGGCCACACCGAAGGAGACCAGATCGGCCAGGGAGTCGAACTCCATCCCGAAACGACTGGTCGCATGCATTATCCGGGCGACCTTGCCGTCCAGAATATCAAACAGATTGGCCACAATAATCGCGGTTGCCGCCAACCCGAAGTCACCCTTGATTGCGGAAATAATCGCAAAAAAACCACAGAAGAGGTTACCCATGGTAAACAGGTTGGGCAGGAGATAGACTCCACGTATCATATTGTCACCATCCTCAATAAATTACAGCTTCTCATAATCCTCTATATGGTAACTCTAACACATTTAGTCAACATTTGGCAAGTATCCGATAATCGTCTCACCCGCTTTGACATGCTGACCGACGGAAATATCGATTTCGGTATCAGTCGGCAAATAGAGATCAAGCCGTGAACCGAAGCGAATAAGACCGAAACGTTCGCCTTTCTCCAGATAGTCATCCGGCTCAACAAAACAGACAATCCGCCGGGCAATCAGGCCGGCAATCTGGACAAAAGCTATCCGCCGCTTATGTTCATCTTCGATAACTACCAGATTCCGTTCATTCTCCTCCGCCGCCTTATCGAGATTGGCGGAGAAGAATTTACCCGGCTTGTAAGCGATATCCAGCACCCGGCCGGCGGCTGGAGAACGGTTAACATGAACGTTGAAGATCGACATAAAGATACTGACCTTGGTCGCACTTTCCATCCCGGAAAGTTCCGGCCCCTCGACCTCCATAACTGAAAGTACCCGGCCGTCAGCCGGAGAGACCACGGAGCCCTCTTTCAAAGGAGGGAAACGCTCCGGGTCTCGAAAGAACGAGCCGCAGAAGATCGTCAGCACCAGCGCCGGCACCCAGAGCCAGCTCCAGCCGATTAAAAAAAAGACAATAGTCGCCAGACCAAAGCCAATCACCCAGCGGTGGCCTTCCGGATGAATCATTTTAATGACCGGCAGTTCACTGAATTTCACCATCTGTTCTCCTGAATAACTCTAACCGGAACCTGAAAAGATATGAAGTTAAATACGATAACGAAGTAAAAAAATTCCGTCACTTTTTTCACCCCCGCTACCGCCAAAGCTTGATTATATACTAATTCTTATCTTTATCAACCAGTTTTTTCTTGCTGATCCAGCTCATCATTGAACGCAGTCGGGCTCCGACCTCTTCAATCTCATGCTCTTCGCCGTAACGGTTCAGGGCATTGAAAACCGGTCGATTGGCCTGATTCTCGAGAATCCATTCGCGGGCGAAAGAGCCGTCCTGAATCTCCGCCAGAATCTCCGCCATGGCCTCGCGGCTCTCCTCATTGATAACCCGCGGCCCCCGGGTCAGGTCACCGAACTGGGCCGTGTTGCTGATTGAGTAACGCATATTGCTGATGCCACCCTCATAGATCAGATCGACAATCAGCTTCATCTCATGCAGGCACTCAAAATAGGCCATTTCCGGAGCGTAGCCGGCATCTACCAGGGTCTCAAAACCGGCGCGGATCAACTCGGTCACGCCGCCGCAAAGTACCGCCTGCTCACCGAACAGATCGGTCTCGGTCTCCTCCCGGAAACTGGTTTCAATAATCCCGGCCCGGCCACCGCCGATACCGCAGGCATAGGCCATCGCCACGGCCCGGGTATCACCGGCCGGATCCTGATGCACGGCAATCAGCGTGGGTACGCCCATCCCCTGCGTATATTCATGGCGCACCAGATGACCGGGGCCCTTGGGGGCCGCCATAAAGACATTGACTCCGGCAGGCGGTACAATCTGACCATAGTGAATATTGAAACCGTGGGCAAAAGCGAGATAGTCACCCGCTTCAAGATTGGGAGCAATCTCTTCCCTGTAGAGTTTGGCCTGGAGCTCATCCGGAACCAGAATCATCACCACCTGCGCCTGCCGTACGGCTTCCGCCGTCTCAAACAGCGGCAGGCCGCCGGTTTCCGCCTTCTGCCACGAGGGACCGCCCCGGCGCAGACCGACAATCACATCGAAACCGCTCTCTTTCAAATTGTGGGCGTGAGCGTGTCCCTGACTGCCGTAACCGATAACCGCAATTTTCTTGCCCTGCAAAACCGCAGAATCAGCATCTTTTTCATAATAGAGCTGCATACTCTTCTCCTTTTTTCTCTTTTAGATGTTAGAAACTTACGAACAAAAGCCCGCGCGTTAGTTTTTATGACTGTCACGGGCCAGGGCAACCATGCCGGTACGTGACATATCTTTAATCGCAAAAGGCGCCAACACATCCAGGGCGGCCTCAATCTTGGCCCGCTCTCCGGTCAATTCGACGATCAGCGACCGAGCCCCCAACTCCAGCACCCGGCCATGATAGACCTCAACCAGCCGCAAAAGTTCAAGCCGCTTCGGCCCGCTGTTGACGGCAAACTTCAAAAGCACCATCTCCCTGGCCATCTGCACCGATTCCGTCAACTCAACTACTTTAATAACGTTAATCAGTTTGTTGAGCTGCTTGGTAATCTGTTCAATAATATTGTCATCACCCCGGGTCACAATCGTCATACTGGAGATAGTTTTATCTTCGGTTTCAGCTACGGTCAAACTCTCAATGTTAAAACCGCGGCCGGAAAAAAGAGAGGCAATGCGTGAGAGTACACCGAACTCATTCTCAACCAGAACACTGATAACATGTTTCATCTTATCTCCCCTTACACCAGTAACATATTAGAGATGGCTTCACCGGCGGGTACCATCGGATAGACATTCTCCTCAGCCGCGACAACGATATCGACCACCACCGGACCGGGATGCGTAAAGGCCTGTTTCAAAACCGGCTCAACCTCATCCGGTTTTGTCGCCCGCAGGCCGAGAGCCCCATAGGCTTCCGCCAACTTGACAAAATCGGGGGCGTGATTCATCGTTGTCGAGGAGTAGTGTTTATTAAAAAACAGTTCCTGCCACTGCCGAACCATACCGAGATAGCCGTTGTTCAGAATGATAACCTTGACCGGCAGATTGTACTGCACCACGGTGGCCAGTTCCTGGCTGTTCATCTGGATGCTGCCGTCGCCGGCGATATCAATTACCAGCCGCTCCGGGAAAGCCACCTGGGCTCCCATAGCCGCCGGCAAGCCGTACCCCATGGTGCCGAGGCCGCCGGAAGTCAACCAGCTTCGAGGTTTTGTGAAGGTAAAAAACTGGGCCGCCCACATCTGGTTCTGGCCGACTTCGGTACTGACAATCGGATTATCATCCTGGGTCAGCTCGCCGATTTTTTCCACCACAAACTGTGGTTTGATGATCTCATTCTGTTCATAAGAGAGCTTATGCAGATTCCGCCAGTGTTCAACCTCGGAGAGCCACTCATCATGGCCGCCGGCAGCGGTTTCAGTCTCCCGGGCCGATCCTTCAATAAGCTCCAGCATCTTGTCTAGTACATCTCCGACGTCACCGACAATAGGAATATCGACATCAACGTTTTTACTGATTGAGGTCGGATCAATATCGACATGAATAATCTTGGCATCTGCGGCGAAAGTATCGATCCGGCCGGTAACCCGGTCATCAAAACGGGCCCCGAAGGCGACCAGAACGTCACTTTCGGTGACCGCCATATTGGCGCGATAGGTACCGTGCATGCCGAGCATGCCCAACGAGAGCTGATCATCCTCCGGAAAGGCGCCGAGCCCCATAAGGGTGGTCGTTACCGGGATTTTAAGAGCCCGGGCGAGTGCGGTCAGTTTAGCCGCCGCATCCGCCAGAACGACACCGCCGCCGACATAGAAAACCGGTTTACGAGCCTTCAAGATAACCTTTACAGCCCGCTGGATCTGCCCCGGGTGACCGGTATAATTGGGATTGTAACCCTTAAGGGATGTCTTTGCGACCTTCCTTTTACGGCATTTTCCGGCGATAACATCCTTGGGCAGGTCAACCAGTACCGGTCCCGGCCGGCCGCTGCCGGCAATATGAAAGGCTTCATTGATAATCCGCTCCAGATCTTCCACCCTCTTGACCAGGAAATTGTGTTTGGTACAGGGCCGGGTAATACCGACAATATCGGCCTCCTGAAAGGCATCATTACCGATCAGCGGGGTCGGCACCTGGCCGGTAAAAACCACCATCGGGATTGAATCCATTGAAGCCGTTGCCAGCCCGGTAACCGTATTCGTGGCTCCGGGACCGGAGGTCACCAGGGCGACCCCAGTTTTGCCTGTAGCCCGGGCATAACCGTCGGCGGCATGCACCGCCGCCTGCTCATGGCGCACCAGAAAATGGCGGCAGGAGTATTCCGGAAGATGATCGTATAAATTGATCACGGCGCCACCCGGATAACCGAAGATAACCTCAACCCCCTGCTCCTGCAGAACCTCGAGCAGTATTTGCGCCCCACTTATCTCTTTCATAAAACCCCCTCACTCATTTATTACTGCTAATCATCGATCAATCACAGTCATCGTTCCGACTGGATTAATTCTCAAAGCTTCTCCCGCAAACCCTAAATCACGGTAGTAAAGAGACGGTCTGCAGACCGCATGATTCCGGGAAACCGAGCATTAGATTCATATTCTGCACCGCCTGACCGGCCGCCCCTTTTACCAGATTATCGATCGCTGAAAAGAGAATCAGACTGCGCTTGTCGGCCGCCATAACATAACCGATATCACAATAGTTACTGCCCCGCACCGCATTCAGGGTCGGCAGTTCGCCCGCCGGCAGAATACGAACAAAGGTTTCATCAGCGTAAGCCTTAGTCAGGGCCTCCTCAACTTCCGACTGAGCCACATCCCGTGACAGTGGCAGATAGATAGATGACAAAATTCCCCGATTGACCGGCAGCAGGTGGGGGACAAAGAGCAGCTCCGGAGCGGTGCCGGAAACCCGTTCAAGCTGCTCCATCATCTCCGGCTGATGCCGGTGGGCGGCCACCTTGTAGGGTTTGAAATTCTCGTTTACTTCACAATAGAGTGAACCCAGATTAAGCCCCCGGCCGGCACCGCTGGTACCCGATTTCGCGTCAATCACTATCGTCGCCTGCCGATCTATAAGATTAAGCGGTAAAATCGGAGCCAGAGGCAGAATCACACTGGTTGGATAACAGCCGGGGTTACCGACTATCCGGGCCTCGGGAATCTGAGCCCGGAAAAGTTCGGGCAGACCGTAAACCGCCTGCCGCAGCAACTCCGGCCGGGTATGCGGCTGATACCATTGCTCATAGAGAGCCTGATCACTGAAACGATAATCGGCACTTAAATCAACCACTCTCTTCCCGGCCTGATAAAGCTCAGCCACAACTTCGATCGCCGCTTTATGCGGCAGCGCCGTAAAAACCAGATCGGCTGAATCGGCGATATTTTCAACTTGGTTATCAATGAATTCCAGGGGAACAATCTCCCGCAGGGAGGGAAAGAGTTCCGCCACCGGCACGCCTATATGCTGCCGTGAAGTCACCGCCGTCAATTCCACCTGCGGGTGACCGGAGAGAATGCGCATCAGCTCAACCCCGGTATAACCACTCGCACCAATAACCGCTACTCTGATCTTTGCCACTTTCCTCTCCTGACCCGGTCCGACACCGGCATTAAAATTGTTCATTAGAATATAGTATGTAAAAAAACAAAAAAAGGGAGACCGTGTCTGCGGCCTCCCTTTTGAGTTTGAGTTCTTTGCTTCAGATTCGATTTAACGTTTCGAGAACTGATAGCGTGCCCGGGCGCCGCGCTGGCCGTATTTTTTTCGCTCCTTAATTCGCGCATCACGGGCTAGAAAACCCGCTTTCTTAAGTACGCCACGTAGCTCAGGATCGTACTCCTGAAGAGCTTTGCTGATACCGTGTTTAACCGCACCGGCCTGTCCGGAAACACCCCCGCCGATCACTTTAATCATAAAATCAAATTTATTATCGCTCTCGGTCACGGAAAGGGGCTGAAAGATCATCTCACGCGCCGTATCAACCGTAAAATAGTCCTCGACCGTGCGGCCATTAATTTTGATTTCGCCGCTGCCTTCACTCAGCCAGACTCTGGCAATCGCTGATTTTCTTTTTCCTGTTGCGTAAAACCTTGTCGCACTCATATTAAAATCCTAAATATTTAACGTTTTTTTGAATATTCAAAAATGGATAGATCTAGCCCTGCAGTTCGCGGGCTTCCGGCTGCTGGGCTTTGTGACCATGTTCCGACCCGGCATAGATCTTAAGCTTCTGCAGCATTTTGCGACCCAGCTTATTCTTCGGCAACATTCCTTTAACCGCCGTATTGATAAGCTCCGTCGGATTCTTCTCAAGAAGATCTGCGGCATTGATCTCTTTTATCCCGCCGGCATAACCGGTGTAGTGATAGTAGATTTTATCTTTCAGCTTATTTCCGGTCAGGCGCACATCAGCCGCATTAACTACGACTACGTAGTCACCGGTGTCAACATGAGGGGTATAGATCGGTTTATTTTTACCCCGCAGGATTGTAGCTATCTCACTAGCCAAACGTCCGAGAACCTGTCCCTGAGCATCAATCAAATGCCATTTCTGCTCAAATTCCCCAGGTTTTGCCACAAAAGTCTTCATCAGAATCTTATTCTCCAGAAAAAACAGCCGGCCGGACAGACAACCCTATCCGTAACCGGTCAATCGTCATTAAAACTTAAAAACTTATATTAGAACTTATTCTAGCCCGACGCCATGAGCCCCGGGCAACAATTTTGAGGAGGGACTTTCTAATACAGCGGCCTGACATTGTCAAGTTTTTTTTAATACCCTGAGCAGCTTATTTACCGAATTATGACAAGGAACAGACCTGAAGCGACAACTTTCCCCTGACATTGATCAAAGCGCCGCTCCTTCCGGCTGACTGAAATCATGACGGCGCTCGGCAAACAGGGACAAGACGCGATCAAGATCGCTTTTCGTCAAATCAGCCGTCACCGTGACCCGCAGCAGAGATTGGCCGGAAGCCACCGTCGGCGGCCGGATACCCTGAATAAAGACTCCCTGTTCCAGAAACCATGAACTTAACTCCATAGTCCGATACGGATCGCCGACAACAACCGGGATAATCGGGGTCGGATCATCCCGCAACACCAGCCCGAGACGCTCCAGACCATGGCGAAAATAGTCTGTCAGATATCTTAGACGCTGAGCGTGTTCCGGCTCATTCTCAAGCAGCTCAAGTGCCGCCAGCGAAGCACCGAGAGCGGCCGGCGGCAGGGCCGTCGAATAGATAAAGCTGCGAGCCCGGTTGATCAGATAGTCGATAAACTGCGGCGCCCCGGCAACATAGGCGCCGCAGCTGCCCAGAGCCTTGCCCAAGGTTCCCATCTGGAGATCGATATCGCGATAATCAAGATCAAAATGCTCGGCCGAACCGCGGCCGCTACGGCCCAGGATACCGGTGGCGTGCGCGTCGTCAACCATCAGGGCCGCATCATAATTTTTTGCCAGTTTGCTAATCTGCGGCAGCGGGGCGACATCTCCGTCCATACTGAAAACACTGTCGGTGACAATCAGCCGGCGCCGAAAATCGTTCGCACTCTCTTTAAGAAGCCAGTCTAGATGTTCAACATCACCATGACGATAAATCTTTAACCGAGCCCGGCTCAAGCGGCAGCCGTCAACGATACTGGCGTGGTTTAAGGCGTCACTGTAGATAACATCACCGTTACCGACCAGGGTTGTCAAAAGAGCCAGGTTGGCAACATAACCACTGTTAAAAAGCAGGGCTTTCGGGGTTTTTTTAAAGGCGGCGATCTTCTCTTCCAGTTCGACATGCAGACCCATGGTGCCGGAGATCAGGCGTGAGGCTCCGGCGGAACAGCCGTAGGTTTCAGCTGCGGCGCAGGCCCCTTCCCGTAACCGGGGATGGTTGGCAAAACCGAGATAGTTATTGGAACAGAGGAGCAGAATCGGACGACCGTTCAAACTTGTATGCGCCTGCTGCGGGCCGTCAATCGTGCGCAGAAAACGCAGCTGGCCGTCATCCTCAAGCAGGTTGAGTTCGGTCTCCAGCTCCAACGGCAGGGTTTTTTCAGAGATACCTTTAATCATCGGCTAAACCTTCACGTTCAAACAGCTGCCAGTCCTTAAGCAGGCGTTCGTCATCCTGCCACTGCCGGCCGCTGGTAGTCAGATAGTCACCGACCATCAGGCCATTGGCTCCGGCGGCAAATATCAGAGCCTGATAATCAGCAAAGGTCCGCTGGCGGCCGCCGCAGATCCGAATATCAACCGTCGGACAGATAAAACGAAACATCATAATCGTCAAAAGAGCCCGCCAGGGAGACAATCCGGGATGATTTTCCAAGGGTGTCCCTTTAACCGGCACCAGAAAATTCAAGGGGATCGAATCAACCTTGAGCTCACGCAGAGTCAGAGCCAGCTCCACCCGCTGAGACCAGTTTTCACCGAGGCCCATAATCCCGCCGCTGCAGACATAAAGACCGGCGGCTTTAGCGGTTTTCACCGTACCGGCCGCCCGCTCATAATCATGCGTAGTGCAGATTTCCGGAAAAAATGAACGTGAACTCTCCAGGTTGTGGTGATAGTGCCGCAGACCGGCATCACGATAACGGCCGGCCGTATCCCGGTCGAGAAAACCGAGAGAAGCACAGGGGTCAACCCCGAGTGCGGCGATCTCTTTGAACATCGCTACGATTCGATCCTGTTCCACCGTCTGATCTACCGCGGTGCCGCTGGTGACCACGGAGAAATTTTCAACCTTGTGCTCGGCCGCCGCCTGAGCCCGTGTCCGCAACTCATCGACCGTCATCAAAGGAAAGGTCTGAACTCCGGTATCGTAGGCCGCCGACTGGGCACAGTAGGCGCAATCCTCCGGGCAGCGGCCCGATTTGGCATTGACTATGGCGCAAAGCGCAATTTGAGAGCCGCAATAGTGGCGGCGGATCCGGTTGCTTAGAGGAAACAGGGAGAAAATCTCCGGGCCGGAGAGGGTGCCGAGAGCCAGAGCAAGTTCCTCATCGATACCCTCTCCCGTCTTAAGAATAGCCGGCAGGCGTGACTGCAAAGCGGTAACAATCTTCGTCGTTTTATCAGCAAGACGGCCGGTCGGGTTATTTTTACAACTCATCGGTTCAAGAAAATTCCTTTCATTTTTCAATTTCCCATGCTAATTTCAGCCCATGGCTTTCAACCGTAAGGACAGTTACTACAAACAGGCTAAACGTGAAGGTAAACGTTCACGGGCGATCTACAAGATCGAAGAGATCGACCAGCGTTTCCGGATCTTAAAACGGGGCCAGAAGATTCTGGAACTCGGAGCCGCACCCGGCGGCTGGATGGAGTATATCGCCCAGCGCGTCGGTACCTCCGGCACCGTTTTAGGCCTCGATCTGCTGACCATCTCCAAACTCCAGTCACCGCCCTGCCGAACCCTGGTCGCCGATATTCTGGCCCCGGACACCGGCACCCGAATCGATAATCTGGTCAGTCCTCCTTTCGACGGTGTTGTCTCGGATCTGGCCCCCAATCTGACCGGCATTAAAGCCACCGATCAGGCTAATTCAATCGCCATGCTCGAAACCGCGACCAGACTCGGCCTGGAGCGTTTACGAAACGGCGGTTTTCTCATCTGCAAGGTTTTCCAGGGCAGTGAACTTAAACAGTTTCAGCTGCAGATGAAAAATCACTTTCAAAAAATCACCCTGGCCAAGCCGAAAGCCAGCCGCAAAACCTCCAGTGAGATCTATCTGGTCGCGACCGCTTATACAGGTAATACCAGTCTCCAGTAAAGCTCCAGCAGCTGCGGGCCGACAAAGAGATAGAGCAGGCCACCCGAGGCCAGAAACGGGCCGAAGGGAATCGCGTAACGACCATCTTTCCCCTGCCATATAACCAGCCCTGCACCAATCACCGCCCCGCTCAATGAACTCAGCAGGATAATCGGCAGCAGAGCTTTGTAACCTAAAAAAGCACCCAGCATAGCCAGCAGTTTGAGATCACCGCCGCCCATGCCGTCGCGGCCGGTACAATAGTAGTAACCGGTGGCAACCAGCCACAGTGAAAGCCAGCCGAAAACGGCCCCCAGCCAGAATTCCCACCAGGCCGCAGGAGAGCCCCACCAGAAAGATCCTGCCAGGCCGATAACAATTCCGGTCAGGCTGAAACTATCGGGTATAATTTGAAACTCAAGATCGATAAAGGTAATCGGCACCAGCAGAAAGATTAAAATCAAGGCTTTCGCCAACTCCGGCGTCAGGCCGAAACTCATGGCTGCCGCCGCGAAGAGTAAACCGGTTAAGAGTTCAACCAACGGGTAACGAAGCGATATCGGTTCACGGCAGAACCAGCAGCGGCCCCGTAAAAAAAGATATGTGAATACCGGAACATTGAGCCAGAACGGCAGCCGGTGTTCACATTTAGGGCAGTACGACGGCGGGGCAACTATCGATAAGTGACGCGGTATGCGATAGATACAGACATTAAAAAAACTGCCGCAGACCAACCCTAAAACTAAGACAAGGGTAACAAAAAACCAATCCATTGGCACCTGAAAACCGACTTATAAATTAGAGAGTTGAACAAAACTGTTTAATGTGATATATATGAAGTTCAGCCTAATCAAGGTTAGAACTCCGGTTTATACTCTTCGGGGTTGAACCGTCTACCATGTCAAACTATCTTTGCCAAGAAAATAATTTAAAAGAGTTTACCGAGCGAAACTTTCAAGCTCCGGTCGGCTGACTGTTTTGCGAACCTGGCATAACCATTTTATCGGATTTAATCACTTATGGAAAACCAAGCAATAAGAACTTTCAACGTAGGCGAACTGGCCGTCTACCCGGGACATGGAGTTGGCGAAATCAAGGCCATAGAACAGCGCGAGGTCTGTGAAGAGACCCAGAATTTCTATATTATGGTGATTTTAGACAGCAATATCACGATCATGATCCCCAAGAATAACACCACCAACGTAGGTTTAAGAGCCCTGGTCAACGATGAACAGATTGACGAGGTTTATACCACGCTGAAAAAACGGCGGGTTAAACTTTCACACCAGACCTGGAATAAACGTTACAAACAATTCCATGATAAGATAAAACGCGGCTCTCTTTTTGAGGTGGCTGAGGTTTTTCGGGATCTCAACCTGATCAGCATCAACAAGGAGCTCTCCTTCGGCGAGCGCAAGATGATGGAGACTGCGAAGCATCTGATCGTCTCTGAACTGGCTCTGGCCCGGGGTCTCTCCGAAGCTGAAATTACCAGGGAGATCCAGGAAATCTTTACTGTCAGCGAAAGTGAGCAGGAATAAATTCAGAGATTACGAGAAGACCATTGTTAATAATTCGCATATTTTTCGTGCTTGCGGCAGCCCTGCTCTCTTTTCAGATCGCCAAGGTTCAACTGGGCCGTATCGATTATGCCTGCGTGGCCTTTTTTGTGGCCGCGTCTCTCATCACCTATATCTTTTATCTCTTAAGCCGACTGAAGAGGGTTCCCCTCCGCACCTTGGTCGGGGGTTTTTCCGGCATGGTCATCGGCCTTTTTATCGCCAACCTGCTACTGCGCGGGGCTCCTTTTGTCGATCTTTTCGACAACCCCAGAACCAGCTTTACCCTCTATCTTCTGACCTACTCCCTGCTGGCCTACATAGCGCTTGAGGTCGGTCTTAAAAAAGGTGATGAGTTCGATCTCATCCGCTCCCTGGTGTCCAAGCATCGCCGGGATCGGGAAAAGATAGTTGATACCTCGGTCATTATTGACGGCAGGATCGCCGATGTCTGTGAAACCGGATTTATTGAAGGAACCCTGGTCATTCCTCAATTTGTCCTGCATGAGCTGCAACTTGTCGCCGACTCATCCGATCCCCTGAAGCGAACCCGGGGCCGGCGCGGCCTCGACATACTCAAGCGTATCCAGAACCAGGCCAAGGTTCAGATCGAAATAACCGAAAAAGATTTCCCCCGAATTAAAGATGTGGATGCGAAACTGGTCGCCCTGGCGAAAAAACGGGAAGCCCAGATATTGACCAACGATTTCAACCTGAACAAGGTCGCTGATCTGCAAGGGGTTGAGGTCTTGAATCTTAATCAACTGGCCGAATCATTAAAACCTCTGGTACTACCGGGAGAAACATTGGACGTACTGGTATCCAAAGAAGGAAAGGAGGCCATGCAGGGGGTCGCCTATCTCGATGACGGCACGATGGTGGTTATCGAACAAGGCCGCAACCTGGTGGGCGAAGCGGCCCAGGTTACGGTAACCAGTGTTCTGCAGACCACGGCCGGACGCATGATCTTCGCCAAACGTAAAGACGGCATAAAGAAAGCAGTAAATGAAATCTAACGCTGGCCGCGAATAAATTTCTAATCGGCTTCAAGGTACTAAACAGCAATCGGACTGGAATTGAGAAGAAGATCAGTTTTCGCAATCATTGTCGCGGCCGGCTCCGGCAGCCGCTGCCCCGGCCCCCAGAGCAAACAGTTTTCCGAGATCAACGGCCGACCGGTATTTATCTGGAGCGTGGAAGCCTTTCAAGAGGCTGAAAGGGTCACCGGTATCATCGTTGTCGGACCCGGAAACGATGACGCGGCTCTGACTAAGATGCGCTCCCTGACAGAACCTTTCTCTAAAGTCTTAAAGGTTACGGCCGGCGGTAAAAGCCGTACTGAATCAGTCAACAATGGTGTGGCCGAGCTCAAAAACATTGATCATCCGGCGCTGGATGATCCGATCCTTATCCACGACGGCGTCCGCCCCCTGATAACCCCGCAGCTGATTGACCTGGTTGCTGAAAATGTCACATCTAATCAGGCCGCTATTCCGACCACGACTCCAACCGCGACCGTCAAAAAAATAACTGGTAACAAAATAGTCCGGACGATCAACCGGGAAGAGACCGGCCTGGCCCAAACCCCTCAGGGAGTGCCTTACAGTTTACTTTGTCAGGCCCTAAGCCACTGGGCTGCCGACCCGACCCCGGGCATAACCGACGAAGGCTCTCTGCTGGAGAACCTGCCGCCGGAGAGTCGCGACCTTTTAACCGTGATTAATATTCCGGGTGATCCTGACAATCTTAAAGTAACTTTCCCCAGGGATCTGCAACAGGCCGAAGCAATTCTAAAAAAACGGGGGAAAAAACAGGAAACAAAATTGCCAACCACCTACAAACCCCGCATCGCCACCGGTTTCGGTTACGATGTTCACGCTTTTAAGACCGGGCGAAAATTAATTCTCGGAGGCCTTGAAATTCCTCACCATTCGGGACTTGACGGCCATTCCGATGCCGACGTTTTAATCCACGCTTTAGTGGACGCCATTTTCGGCGCGGTCGGGGCCGGGGATATCGGTCACCACTTTCCCGACAATGATCCCGTCCACAAAAATCGCTGCAGCCTTGACTTTTTGGAACAAGCCGTGCTTATAGTAGAAGAGAGAGGTTTCTATCTGGAAGCGGCCGACATCACGGTCGTCGCCGAACAACCCAAACTTAATACACATATCCCGGCCATGCTGCAGAAATTAAGAGGTGTAATGAACCAGCCCTGTCAACTCAACATAAAAGCTACCACCAGTGAAGGTCTCGGGTTTACC
The DNA here is from genome assembly GCA_024763535.1 of Thermodesulfobacteriota bacterium. Taxonomy (GTDB): domain Bacteria; phylum Desulfobacterota; class Anaeroferrophillalia; order Anaeroferrophillales; family Tharpellaceae; genus Tharpella. The sequence continues at coordinate 9,160 of JANTFH010000026.1, read as the reverse complement.
GGCCGCCGTGAAGGAATTGCCGCCTACGCTATCGCCACTGTCAGCGCTAATTGACAACCAGACCTCCCAACCATGACAGCCAGACTTAAACTCCCTTTGCTGCACTCTCTGAGCAACCGAGTCCTCCCACTGCTCAATCGCCCCGAGCAGGCATTCAAAGCAGCGCTCACCCTCTCTATTATTCTGCACGTCATGCTCTTTTTACCGGTCAACCTGTTCAAAATCCACCGAATACCGACCTCCAATGAAAATCTGGTAGAGGTCAAACTTATTCAGAACCAGCCGCCCAAGAGAACAGTAACGAACAAGAAACCGGTCAGAACCGACAGCAAACCAACCATAAAACACAAAAGGAAACTGAAAACCAAAAAAAAGACAGTACCCAGAAAGAGACCGAAAGAGGTTGTAAAAAAATCCTCTCTGGCCCGCAAACGCACTAAAATAAAGAAGAAAAAGCCTAATCCAAGCAATAAACTGGATGATATAAAAAAACGCCTGAACCAGCAGCGGGAAAAGGAACAGCTTGACGCTATTCGCCGGCGTCTGCGGGAAAGCAGTTCTCCTGCGGCCCGGGCCCAGCAGGCCGGTTTAACCCAGGCCTACAACCGGACACTGACCGCCTGGATAATGCGCAACTGGCACCTGCCGGAGCACCTGCTCAACAGCGGTCTCGAAGCCACCGTCAGTTTAACTATTTCAGCTTCAGGTGAACTCCTGTCCCAGAAGGAAGAGAGCCTGTCGGGAAATTTGATCTTCGACCGGGCCATGCGCCAGGCTATTAACCTGGCTAACCCGTTTCCGCCTTTTCCAGCTGAATTGAAGATCCCGCAAGAGGAATTCGTCATAACCTTCAACCCCAATAACATCAAAAAAGAGAACTAGATCATGAACAATAAATCCCCTATAAACTGGAAAAAAATATTTTCAAGCTCTCTCCTGATAGCCCTCTTTACGGTTGTCTGTATCAGTATTCCCGCTCCGGCCCCGGCCCGCGTCTACCTGGAACTCGACTCCCCCAACCTGCGCCGGATTCCCCTGGCGGTTGCCCCTCTACAGCCTCTGTGCGGAGCCAACACAAATGCAGAAATCGCCCGCAAGGGCCGCAGAATCCTGATTGATGACCTTGAATTCTCAACCTTTTTCGAAGTACTGCAGGACACGACCACCTTTCTGGAGAAACCTAAGAGCTGCAGTCTCGCCCCCGGAACCTTTGACTACAGCAACTGGTCTCTAATCGGAGCCGAGCTTCTGGTCAAGGCCGGCTATTCTGTCAGCGGGAAAACCATAGTAGCTGAATTCAGGCTCTATGATACGGTCGAAGGCAAGATGCTGGTCGGTAAACGCTATCGCAGCCGAACCCGGAACATGCGCCTCCTTTTCCATAAATTCACCAACCTGATAGTCGAAAAAATCACTGGTTTACCGGGGGAGTTCACCGCCAAAGTGGCCTTTTGCGGCCGGGTCAAGGGGGAGCCGGCCCAGGAGTTGTATACCTGCGATTATGACGGCTATGAGCTAAGGAAGATAACCAGCAACCGTTCAATAAACGTATCGCCGGCCTGGTCCCACGACACCAACAAACTGGTCTACACCTCATACAGAAACCATAATCCGGATCTCTATATGATCGATTTTACCAGAGGCAAGGAGGTTCTTTTAAGCCGGCGCAAAGGTATAAACGCGGCGGCCGACTGGTCGACTGACGACCAGCAGCTGACCCTCATGCAGCGCTATAAAGACCACAGTGAAATAACCATTATCAACAGCAGCTCCGGAAAATTAATACGCCGACTGACCAACAGTCCGGCAAACCAGGCCTCACCCTGCTGGTCTCCGGACAACCGCCGGATAGCCTTTGTTTCCGACCGCAGCGGCACCCCGCACATTTATGTTGCCGCGATTACCGGAGGCCCCTGGCAGCGCCTGACCACTGTCGATGCCTACAATGCCGATCCGGACTGGTCCGACTATAATGATAAGATTGTTTTTACTTCAAGAATTGATGGAACCTTTCAGATCTGCACGATCGGATCCGACGGTTCACAATACCGCCAGCTGACGTACGCGCAGAGTAACTGTGAAGTCCCGTGCTGGTCGCCCAACGGCCGTCATATACTTTTCACAAAAAAAATCAACCATGTCCGCCAGCTTATGGTCATGGATGAAAAAGGACGCAATCTAAAACAACTAACCTACGATAAAATTGAAAAAAAGGGTCCCTCATGGTCTGCAAACCGCTAAAATATACGACTCCAGAATCGACATATTTTAATAATAGAATTAAATACTTACCAATTTACAAAGAGTATGGATAATTTTAATTAGCGATCTTTCATTACAGACCCTGATTAAACTATGAGATTCTCATAATAAATGTAAATAACCAAAATAAATCAATATTTTTCAGGCCACCTAAAATATATACATCCGGTCAAAAACAGCATAAATCTATATAAATACATGTTATTAGCTTGATTTTTTTTAATAAAGAGGTTATGTACTGTTTATCAAACCGAGTTTTGAGTACTTGAAAGTGCCTGAGAATTGATTTCAACCTCAATAAAATAGAGCAAATTTGAAGGAGTTTTATAATGAAGACAAGAAAAATTATTCTGGCTTTGGCTTTGGTTGCGGGACTGATGTTCATCTTTACCAGCTGTACCTGCAAGCCCGACCTTGAAGAGGAGAAAGTTGCTCAGCCAACATCCATGACCACCCCCGTAGCCGCTGCTCCGACCGCCACCAAAGCGGCCGCCGCCACAGGCGCGGTAATTAAAGTAGGCAATCGAATTGTTGAGATCGGCGACCGGATATTCCCGGTCTATTTCGACTATGACAAAGCTGAGTTGCGCAGTGACACCCGCAAAACTCTGGATGAACTGGCCCAATGGTTGAAAATCAATCCTTCCGTCAGCCTTAGAGTTGAAGGTAACTGTGATGAGCGCGGTTCCAATGAGTACAACCTGGCATTGGGTGAAACCCGTGCTTCCAGCGCTAAGAAGTATCTGGTCTATCTGGGAATCTCACCGGATCGACTGGAAACTTTGAGCTATGGAGAAGAGAAACCTTCATGCAGTGAGTCGAATGAAAGTTGCTGGAGTCAGAACCGCCGTGATGATTTCACCATCACAGCCAAATAGAGAGTCATTAAACTGGCAGTGTAAATCTGAGAACAATCCGGTTCAGAAGGGACTCTCCTGCTGGATCGGATTGCATCAGCTACATAAAACAGCTCCCATAAAAATATGACCACTCTGAGATCCTCAAAGCCCTGTTCCGCCACCGCCGTGATCATTACTGTTGTGATCTCCCTGTTCTGCGGTTGTGCCGGTACCGGCCAGCAGCGCGAAGCTCGTATCGTTAACCAGCGCATTCGAACACTGGAACAGCAGCAGGAAGCCTTGAGCAGAAAGAGTCTCAGTGCCCAACAGAAGCTAAACGCCGACACCAATATCCGCCTTGACAACCTGGAGAGAGAGCTGAAACTGATCAGTGAATCAGTTGAAGATGCTCTGGCACGGCCTGAAGAAGTTCAATCAGTTGACAAATTTGAACTGGAAAAAACCATAGCCGACCTTGAGAAACGCATTCAACACCTTGAACAGGGACTCCCGGCAACTGCCAGTTCGGATAAAACTACCCCCCCCGCAACCACAGCTAAATCCGCCGGCAGCAGGCCCGTCGTCACAGCCGCAGTCCCCGCCGCACCGAGTGCCCGGGAAAAAGCTCTTTATGACGATGCCTACAACACTTTCAAGCGGGGTGATTACAAAAAGGCAAAAAATAAATTCCAAAAATTTATTAAGGCTTTTCCCAAAAGCAGCTATAAAGTAAATTCCCAGTTCTGGATTGGTGAGTGCTACTATAAAACCAACGATTTTGCTGAAGCCATCATTAAATACGATGAGATTATCGCCAAGCATCCTCAACACCCGAAAGCGGCCAGTGCCCTGCTGAAACAGGGCTTTGCTTTTCTCAAACTGGGAGATACGACAGACGGTAAATTGATTCTCGAAAAAGTCATTAGCAAATACCCGAAAACAGATCAGGCAGAAATTGCCCACCGTAAACTTAAGACAATTAAATAATTACTGATTGTGGCACAGCTTGTGCTTAATTTATTACTGATATTTAATGTATCACCACTAATGATGAAAAAGCTTGGCCTGCAGCTGTATATTGTATTCCTTTTTTAACATAACCTGATTGCAAATTACCAAAGAGTAATTTAAGGCATGGGACGAATCTAATTTATGTTATTCAAGAAAGATAAAACCCTGCTCGGTTTAAATATCGGCTCCGGCTATATAAAAATGATTGAGCTTAAGGATTCGGGGTCGATATACACTCTAAGCAATTTCGGGATGGCAGCCCTACCTCCGGATGCTATTGTCGACGGGACGATCATGGACATGTCGGCAGTCGCCAACACCATTACCAACCTAGCAAACAACCTTAAAGTAAAAAAGAAAAGGATCAGCACATCGATCTCTGGCCATTCGGTCATTGTAAAAAAAATCGCCCTCCCGCTGATGGATGAAAATACCATTGAAGAGACTATCCAGCAGGAGGCCGCCCAGCATATCCCCTACGACATCAGCGATGTAAACCTCGATTTTCAAATCCTGGGGCCGAATAAAAATAATGCCGAAAATATGGATGTAATACTGGTCGCCGTTAAAAAAGATACCATTAATGATTATCTTTCCCTGGTCGAAGAGGCCGGTTTTGTCCCGGTTGTCGTTGACATTGATACCTTCGCCCTGGAGAATGCCTACGAACATAACTATAATGAGAATGAGAAGAAAATTATTGCCCTGGTCGATATCGGCACTAATATGACCGTCATCAATATTCTTGATGACGGAGTGACCTGCTTCTCCCGCAACATTACATCAGGCAGCCGATTGATTACTGAACAGCTCCAGAAACAGTTCTCGTTGAGCTATGAAAATGCTGAACTACTGAAAATGGGCTGTCCGGAAAAGAACGGGACAGAACCTGCCGAAGCACTTACTGCGATTAAAGCCGCCGCCTTCTCGCTTATTAATGAGATAACTAAAACTATCGACTTTTTCCACACTTCAGCCCTCTCCGAAGGGCGCATTGAAAAGATTGTTCTTAGTGGTGGTGGAGCTAAAGCCTACAATATACTTGAAGAAATTCAGAACAAATCCGGGATTACGACTGAACTTATTGACCCATTCCGAAACATTATGATACCGGAAAAACAATTTGACCTTGAATACATTAAAGATATTGCACCGATTGCTACAATTGCCATGGGTTTGGCCCTGCGTAAGGATGAGGTCGCCAGCAGATGATTCATATCAACCTCCTACCGGTACGAGCTGAACGACGCAAAGAGTTCATTCGTAAACAACTGTCGATAGCGCTACTCTCCCTGTTCTGCGCCATCGCGGTAATGGCACTCCTTTTTTTCCGTCTCCAGGGACAGTATAATAATACAAAAAAATTGCTGGCGAAAACCAACCAGCAAATCAAACAACTTGAGCCGGTGATCAAAAAAATAGAACTCTATAAAAAACAGAAAACCGCAATCAGTAGAAAGATTAATACGATAATCGACCTTGATCGTTACCGTCTGGCACCGGTGGTTACTCTCGCCGACCTTAACCGCCAGCGGCCGGAAAAGCTCTGGTTCACCAATCTCAAAGAGAACGCCCGACATCTTACCTTAAGTGGTGTCGCAATTGATAACGAAACCATTGTCACCTTCCTTAACAACCTGAGACAGTCGACACTGCTCAAGAATTCAGATTTAACGGTACTGCGTTCACAGAAACTCCATGATCTCGAACTTAAAAAGTTTACCATCGACTGCCCTGTAGATTTTAACCCCTTGCCAGCGATGTTAAAAGAGCTCGAAACTTCTCCTGCTAAAGCTTCCGTGGAGGAACAAAATGGCTGATTTAAATTTCAACTTCCTCCACAGCTATTCGCCCTTAAAGAGAGTTATGATACTGCTCTTAATCATAGCCCTGCTGGCCGGCGGATTCGCATATTTTCTCTATATGCCCAAGATGAAGCAGGTTCAAAAACTCGAGCGGAAGCTGAAACAGGCCCAAGTAAAATTGCACCAGACCCAGCAGATAGCCAGCCAGCTTCCCAAATTTGAAGCCGAAATGGAAAAACTAAATGTTGCTTTCAAAAAGGCCTTAAACAAGTTGCCTGACAACAAAGAGATTCCGGCCCTGCTCCTGAAGATCACCAAACTGGGCAAGGACAGTAAGCTTACTTTCAACCTGTTTCAGCCTTTAAGCAACCGCAATCATGATTTCTATGCTGAAGTCCCGATTGATATTGAGGTTCAAGGCAGCTATCATTCAGTCGCTCGTTTCTTCAATCAGATTTGCACAATGCCAAGAATTGTCAACGTTTTCGACTACTCGCTGGGAAACTATCATACCACAAAAGACGGTGACACCCTCTTAAAGACCCGTTTTAAGGCGGTTACTTACACTTTTATAGACAAACCTGCAGCGGATAAAAAGAGTAAGAAAAAATAATGGATAAGAAGCCTATCAGATTGTGCGTACTCCTGACAGCTGTGTGTCTCTCTTTAGCGCTGATGCTATCTTCAGTTCCGGCTCAAGCCGGAAAAAAGAAGAAAGCTGAGACCGTTGAGGAGTTGACTCCTGAAAAACTGGCAATCCTTGACAATAAGGAGATCCTTTATACCTACGACTCACTCGGGCGAAAAGACCCTTTCCGGCCATTTGTGGATTTTTCACAGATAGAACGGTCAATCCCGACGGAAACCGACAGGCCTCTGACACCCCTGGAAAAATATGCGCTGAATCAGTATCGACTGGTCGGGATCATGCTCGCTGGAGATATGCATAATTACGCTCTCGTGGAAGACCCGGAAAACGTCGGCCATACGGTTCATCAGGGAGATATGATCGGTAACGCCAGCGGTTACGTTAAAGAGATAAAACTCAACGAAGTTACGATAGAAGAGCCCTATATTGATATCTTTGACAAGAAACAGGTCAGAACAATCACATTAAAGCTACGTGACCTGGAGGAGGAGAATACACTTTTCCTCGACAAAGAAGAGTAACCATTAAATTTGATTTATTTTATTTAATCACTAAATTGAACCATCTTTTCTTAACTTCCAATTTAATACTAAGCAGCGAGAAAAGCTATGTGCATCCATACTATCAGACGAAAATCCTCAGTGACATTCCTGTTTTTAGTGATCATGTTGCTGGTCTTTGGTGTTGTCTCCGGCATACCCGCTAAGGCGGCGGCGAAGGATACCATAACACTGGCTGCAAGTGCTGAGAAGAATCAGGTAAAACTGATTTTTACGAGCTCGGCCGAAGCGGGAATTAACTACAATCTCTTCACCCTGGATGCACCCCCCCGCCTGGTCATCGATTTCCCCGACAGCGACTACGACGCTGTTGACGTTAACCCGATAGTTGAAAAAAGCGGATTTCACTGCCTCAGGTTTTTCAGTGACAGCGAGAAGACACGAATCGTCATTGACACCGAATACGCGACCCTGCCGCCGTTCACGCAATCAGCCCGGGGCCGGGAGCTGGCAGTTGTCCTGAAACCTGCTGATCCCGACAGCGTTAAAACCATCAACCGGCAGCAATCTGCTGATAAGGTCAATTCGGATCTTCCCTTCAAAACTAACAACAATCCGATAAGTGTTGATTTTAAAGATACCGACATACAGAATGTCTTCCGCTTTCTGGCGGAGATCAACCATCTCAATGTCGTCATGAGTGATGATGTTTCCGGTACGGTTACATTGAGACTTAAGAAAGTTCCCTGGAAACAGGTGTTAAGCATTGTTCTGAAAACGCATCAACTGGGTATGGAACGAACCGGCAACGTTGTCAGAATTGCGCCGGAAAGCGTTTTTGCCCAGGAAAGACAGGCCCTGGAAGAGAAGAAACGAGCTCTTGCTGAAAGCAAAAAGACAGAAGAGGAGATTCAGGATACGGTTCTGAAAATCCTCAAGGTCAATTTTGCCAACATCAATGATGTCTCGGATAAAATCGAAAACACGATCCTCAGCGATCGGGGCAATATCGAGACCGACCCGCGCACCAACTCTCTGATTGTCACGGATATTCCCGACCGCATAACCCAGGCGGAACAACTTCTAAGAGAACTGGATGAACCGGTCAAGCAGGTAATGATTGAAGCTAAAATCGTTAAAGTCGAACAGAAATCAGCCCGTGAACTGGGCGTGCAATGGGGCGGTGCCTGGGGCAAAACCAGAAACGACCGCTACTACGGCATTTCCGGTAACAAGGATATGGGCAACACCGGTTATCCGCCGGTCAGTGATGGCGGCGCGGGGCCGCCGATTGACAGTTCGTATGCCGTTAATCTCCCGGCCACGGCGATTACCAGTGGTATAGGCCTGATTTTCGGGAAAATTGACAAGTATAACCTTAACCTTAAACTTTCGGCCATGCAGGGAAACGGGAACGCCAACATCCTCTCATCACCTAAGGTTCTCGCCCTGAATCAGCATGCGGCCAGAATCGGACAGGGTCAGGAGATACCCTATCAAACCACCTCACAGGATGGCACAACTACGGACTTCAAAAAAGCCGAACTGAGCCTGGAAGTGACGCCGACCATCACCAACAACGGCATGGTCTCGATGGAACTGATCGTAAGCAAGGATTCCAAAGGTGAAAACACCACCGATGGCCCGGCTATCAACACGCAGACAATAACCACATCCCTTTTACTTAAGGATGGAGAAACCGCGGTTGTCGGCGGCATTATCGAAAGCAACAAAAGCAAAGTCAATCAAGATGTACCGGTAATGGGTAAGATCCCGCTATTAGGCTGGCTCTTCCGACACGACTACAATGATTCAGACCGCTCCGAGCTGATGATTTTTATTACCCCCAAGATAATTAAATAGAAAAAAGTCAGCTTTGACTTTAGCTAATAAAAAGGCCGCTCTCGAATACCGGGAGCGGCCTTTTTGCTATTTGCAACAGGTCAAGTTAATTTTACTGCGGCCCAATTAAATCACAATTAAATCGTGGGTTGAACGGTAATCCTCCCGAAAAAAAGAGGTGTTCAGAAGTAGAATTTTCTCGTAAAATAAAACTGGAGGAAATCTACAATGAAAAAATCACGTTACAGCAAC
>JANTFH010000025.1 GCA_024763535.1 Thermodesulfobacteriota bacterium | reverse complement strand
GAATTTGTCCCGGGTTGCGGCTGATATCGGAATCGCAATGGCGCTGCTGGTCGGGATCTGGTCGACATAGGTCGTATCGACAATAAAAATCCCGCCGGCTTTCATATCAAACGAGTACTGGTCGCAGGCCTTCTGGCTCATCGCCAGAAATATGTCAACCCAGGTCGCCTTGGGGAAGAATATCTCGCCCTCGGCGATGATGATTTCAGCCCGGCTGGCCCCGCCTCGGGCTTCAGGGCCGTAGGATTGGCTCTGGACAACATTTTTATTATCTAAAATGGCAGCTTCAGCGAGAATAATGCCGGCCGTGATCAGACCCTGACCACCGCTGCCCGCCAGTCTTATCTCAGTTTTTGTCCGGCTCACTTGGATTTCCCCTGCTGGTTATTTTTCAAACTCTGTGCTTCTTCAATGATCGTGTCATATTGTTCGCAGAATTCCGGCAGCTGTTTTTCCATGAGAATTCCGGTAACAATCCTTCCTTCCAGTTCTTTTGGGTCCATTTTGTCGGCCCGGCTCTTATCCACAGCCACCTCTTTCTGCCATTTCAGCATATCCACGGCACTGCCTTTTTTATTAATGCGGCCGTAAGTAGTCGGACAGTGAGTAATGATCTCAACCACGGAAAAACCTTTATGCAGGATCGCCTTTTTGATGATGCTCTGAATCTGCAGGGTGTGATAGCTGGTCGTGCGCCCGACGAAGGTGGCTCCGGCCGCTTCGACCAGCTGCGAGATGTTGAAAGGGCGTTCGATGTTGCCGAGTTTACAGGTATAGGCTTTATCGCCGTGGGGGGTGGTCGGACTGTACTGGCCGCCGGTCATGCCGTAGATATAGTTGTTGAAGATAATCGTGGTGATATCGATGTTGCGGCGGCAGGCGTGAATCAGGTGGTTGCCGCCGATGGCGGTGGCATCGCCGTCGCCGGTGGCGACCAGAACCTTAAGCTCCGGCCGGGCCAGTTTCAGGCCGGTGGCAAAGGGCAGGGCCCGGCCATGCGTGGTATGCATGGTATTAAAGTCGACATAGACCGGAGCCCGGCCGGTACAACCAATGCCGGAGACGAAGGCGATTTCGTTTTTGTCTAAAGCCAGGGCGTCAACCGCCCGCAGCATATTCCCTAAAATTGTGCCGATGCCGCAGCCGGGGCACCAGATGTGGGGGAACTTTTTATTATGGCGAAAATATTTGTTGACCAGTTGGGAGTTGCTGATCATCGTATTAATCCTTTAACCGTTTTCACGATCTCATTAGGGGTGATGATGGTACCGTTGACCCGGTTGAGTTTTTCGACTACTGTTTTACCGGCATTGACCCTGAGAACCTCACGGTAGATCTGGCCCATGTTGAGTTCCGGTACGAGAATGGTTTTCAGCTGCGGCAGATACTGCTCCAGGGCAAAGCGGGGGAAAGGCCAGAGGGTGCCGAGTTTTATGAGTCCGACCTTGCGTCCCGACTGGCGGAGCTGCTCCAGTGCCGAGCGGGCGGAAAGGACCATGCCGCCATAGGCTATGATGGCGTGTTCGGCATCTTCCATTAATTCAAAGTCAACCAGACATATTTCCCGAAAGCCCCGCTCTATCTTGGAGAAGAGGCCGCGAATATTGTTTTTTGCTTCATTCGGGTCCGCCGTCGGAAAACCTTTGGCATCATGCACCAGTCCGGTCACATGGTGGCGGTAGCCGTCGCCGAAACTTGCCATCGGGGCAACCCCGGTGGCCGAGCGCTCGTAGGGCAGATACCATTCCGGCGGCATATTGGGGTGGACCCGATTGAATCTTTCAACCATTGAGGTCGGGGGCAGAGAGACCCGGGCCCGCATATGGCCGATGATCTCATCCATCAGGAGAATTACCGGATTACGGTATTTTTCGGCGAAATTGACGGCTTTGACGGTGTAGTGAAAAGCCTCTTCGACGCTGGCCGGCGAGAGCACGATAATCGGATGGTCGCCGTGCGTACCCCAGCGGGACTGCATGACATCGCCCTGAGAAGGGCTGGTCGGCATGCCGGTCGAGGGGCCGCCGCGCATGACATTGACGATTACCAGAGGAACCTCAGCCAGGCAGGCAAACCCTAAATTCTCCTGCATCAGGGAAAAACCCGGCCCGGAGGTAGCCGTTAGAGCCTTGCGGCCGCCGATTGAAGCGCCGATGATGGCGGCGATACTGCCGATTTCATCCTCCATCTGGATGAACTTGCCGCCTTCGGCCGGCAGCCGGTCGGCCAGAATTTCAGCGATTTCGGTGGATGGAGTAATTGGATAACCGGCAAAGAAACTGACTCCGGCCGCCAGAGCCCCTTCGGCTACAGCTTCGTTACCCTGAATTAACTGGTAGGAGGATTTCTTACGCATTATTATTCTCCTCCCCCGCTGAAGTTGGCTGTTTCTCGACTTCCTTCACATTGATGGCAAAATCGGGACAGCGGAGTTCGCACATATGGCAGGCGATACACTTCTCCGGGTATTTGGCGAAGACCTTGCGGTTTTCATCCATGGCCAGAACCTCCTTGGGACAGAAAGCGACACAGATTCCGCAACTTTTACACCAGTCGGAGAATATCGTTATTTGCGGATGTTCACTTGATGTGGTTCCATCATGGGGTTTGTTTTTCTTAGTCATATTTATCCAGGCCGAGAGTCGATAACTTAGAATGAAATATCAGTTACTTTAAATGCATACACTTGGCTAACTTGACTTGTCAACCGATTTTTTTCATACTTGCAAATTTAAATAATGGCTGATAGGATGAGTATGATTTATTTTATATAGGCTCCGGAAAACTGTGGGGGTATAGTGACTGATTTAATTGACGGTTGTAGAATCCGGGCGCTGGTAGTGTTTCTGATTCTTCTCTGGTTTTCCGGCAGTGGATTTTCTACCTCCAGGGTCGATCAGAAACGTAAAATCAGGCATATCGGGGTCATTGTTTACGCCGATCCGTTTCTGAAATCATACGACGGTTTAAGAACCGGCCTGCAGAGTAAGGGCTATCAGCTAGATAAAGAAGTTATCTTTGCGGTGCATTCACTCAACCGTGATCTCTCCGGGGTGGACGCGCTGGTCAAAGAGTTTGCCGCCGCCGATTTTGATCTTATCTTTACGGCTACGACGCTGGTGACTAAAGCGGTTAAAGCCTGCGAGCTCAAAAACCGGATCGATATTCCCGTAGTCTTTACCGTGGTTGCCGCTCCGGTGGATTCCAAGATAGTCAGCAGTCTGAGTCATCCCGGTGCTGATATTACGGGTATCAGTCACGTTTCCAAAGAACTCCTGTCCCAGCGTCTGCTATTGTTCAAGCAGGCGTTTCCCGAAATAAAGCGAATAGCGGTTTTTTTCAACCCCGAGAATGAACTTTCCCGAGCCGCATTCAAACAACGGGATCTGCATCTGGCGGCCCGGGATCTGGGCGTGACGATGGTGCCTTGCCGAGTGCGGGACCTTAAGGAGATGCAGAGCCTCTGCCGCAGTTTATCCCGGGATAATATTGATTCAATTTTCATGCTGCCGGATGTTCTTTCAGTAGCTTTTTTTGCGGAGTTTATCAAACTCTCCCGGCGCTTGCAGATTCCTTTGATGGTAATCGACAACCGTCTGCTGAAATCTGGAGGGGTGATGGGTTACAGTCCTGATTTCTACTCTGTCGGCAAGCAGTCCGCGATCCTGGTCGACCAGATTCTTAAAGGTGCGCGGCCGGGAGATCTTGCGATTCAAAATCCGGAGAAGGTTAAACTTGCGGTTTCTCTGAAAGAGATGCAGCGGCTCAGCCTTAAAATCAGTGAAGATATCCTGCTACAGGCGGATGAGGTTTTACGGTGAATTTAAAATCATCTCTTTTTCGTAAATTTCTCATAGCTTTTATTCTGATTGCAGTTTTGCCGCTTTTTTTCGGCTCACTCTATCTCTATTTGACGCTGCGGGGCAGTCTCTATAAGAATGTCGCCGCTTCCAGTCTGGTTCAGGCCCGGAACGCGGGCCGCCAGGTGGCCTGGAGTATCGGCGAGATTCGTAACTCACTCAAATTCACCGCCGGTCAATGTATCTTTAAAGAAAGAGACCAGCGGATTTTATCATGGGCCTATCGTCAACACCAGGAGATTCGCCGGATTATTCTGGTCGATAAGGATAACCGGGTGGTCGATTCTCTGTCTCGTTACGGATATATCAGTCCCGGCACTATCTCTCCGCTTACCTCCTACAGTCGGGACTATCCCCGGAAGGAGATGTTTTTTTTCAGCCGCTGGCGGCTTGAGCCGCAGCTTCTCGTAGTCTACCCGATTTTTTCCCTGACCAGCGGCCGGCAGCAGGGTTATCTCTATGCCGAACTGGCCCTGAAAAATATTTTCAGTGATTTTCTCAGCCACTATTCCGGTTCGCATCAGATGGCCCTGGTCAGCTTGCAGGGAAAGGTGGTGGCCCATAGTCAGGTTGAACACGTACTGCAGGCGGATGAGGTGAAGGATTATCTGCCGGTACGTAGAGTGCTGGCCGGAGCTGAGTCGGCTTACGCGGAGTATACAAATCTTGACAATAAAGAGGTTTTAGGGGTAGCGGTCAAGGTTGCTGATCTGCCGTTGCTGGTAGTCGGCGAAACCTCTCTGGCCCGGGTCTATGCCGTAATTCATACCCTGCGCAACACCTTTGTTTCGGTATTCTGTTTCTCGCTGTTTCTGATTCTGTTGGTCAGCTTATATCTTTCCCGCTCCATGATCCGTCCGATCAAAACCCTTTACCAGGCCAGCGAAAGGATTCGTATGGGGATGCTGGAACCGGTTGCCGGTAATTTCCCCGATGATGAGATCGGCTCTTTCGCCCGCTGTTTCAATCAGATGGTTGCTTCATTAAAAAAGGATCGGCAACTTCGGGAAGAGGTTGAAACAAAGTTGCGTGAGAGTGAAAAACACTATCGTATGGTTGCCGACTATGCCTACGATATGGAGTGCTGGCGGGATCCTGAGGGGAATTTCGTGCACATCTCTCCCTCCTGTGAAAAGATCACCGGTTATGTCCCCGATGATTTTTATGAACATCCCGCATTGATGAATGAAATTGTTATTCCCGAAGATCGTCATATTTTCATCGGTCATAAACATGATATTGAAGAGAATGGTACGTCCCGGCCGATTGAGTTCAGGGTCTTGCATAAAGATGGTTCGGTGCGCTGGTTGAATCATACCTGCCAGCCGGTAACCGGTCCCGACGGTGAAGATCTGGGCGTTCGCGGCAGCAATCGGGATATTACCCACCGTAAGCTGGCGGAAGAGTTTCTGGCCTTAGAACAGGAACGGCTGGCGGTAACTTTGCGCAGTATCGGTGACGGGGTTATTACCACCGATATCGACGCCCGGGTTACTTTGATCAATCCGGTGGCTGAAGAGCTGACCGGCTGGAGCAGCCAGGTGGCGCTGGGGCGGGAGGTCAATGAGATTTTTCATATTCTCAATGAACGTACCCGACAGCCGCTTGATTGTCCGGTAGCTAAAGTTTTGCGGGAGAATCGGGTTGTCGAGTTGGTAAATCACGCCGTACTGGTTTCTCGGTCAGGGACGGAGGTGGCGATTGCCGATTCCGCCGCTCCGATTGTCGGCCGTGAAGGACGGCGTTTGGGGGTCGTTCTGGTCTTTCGCGATGTCCGGAATGAGAAGAGACTGCAGGAGGAACGTATACGGAATGAGAAACTGGCCGCAGTCGGCGTGCTGGCAGGCGGTATTGCGCATGATTTCAATAATCTGCTCATGGGGCTGCAGGGCAGTTTAGACTTGATCCGCCTCTCCTGCCGGGAGCATCCGGAAAAAACTGAAGGCTATTTAGCGAATGCGGACCGGGCGATCGAGAAGGCTGTGGCTCTGGCCAGGCAGCTCCTTACTTTTGCCAAAGGCGGCGTTCCGGTTAAAGGGCTGGAGCTGGTAAAACTGCCGGATCTGGTGCGGGAGGCGGCTGAATTTGTTCTGCACGGCTCGCAGATTAAGGTTGAGTATGAGATTGAAACCGGTATCTGGGGGGCGGAGATTGATGCGGGCCAGATCAACCAGGTGGTTAACAATCTGGTGACCAATGCCCGGCAGGCTATGTCCGATATCGGGGTTATTAATATAAAGATAGAGAATATAAAAGTTTCAGTGGGTGATCATGTCGATGTGACTCCCGGAACTTATGTCAAGGTCTCCATTCGGGACCAGGGTTGCGGGATCAAGCCTGAGATTATGTCGCGAATTTTCGAACCCTATTTTACGACCAAAGAGAGCGGCAGCGGTCTCGGTCTGGCAACCAGTTATTCGATCATCGTCAACCACGGCGGCCGGATTGAGGTCACTTCCGAACTGGGTCACGGTTCATGCTTCAGTTTTATCCTGCCGGCCGTAGAGAGCCCCGGAGCAGGTGAATTAAACGCTCTTCGGGAAGAGCCGTCTTCGCCTGCGGCAGCCTCCGGCCGGGGCCGGATCTTGTTGATGGACGATGAAGCGGTAATTCGTGAGGTGGTCAGCGAAATGCTTGAGATGCTGGGTTATGAGGTTGTAAGTGCTGCCGACGGTGAAGCCATGCTCAAGGTTTACAAAGAATCTCTGGTTGCCGGTGTTGCCTTTCAGGCGGTTTTGATGGACTTAACGGTGCCCGGAGGCATGGGCGGCCGTGAGGCGATCAAATTTTTGCGCGAGATTGATCCTGAGGTTAAAGCCATTGTTTCAAGCGGCTACTCCGAAGATCCGGTGATGGCCAATTTTGCCGCCTATGGTTTCGATGCCATGGTTCCCAAACCTTATAAGCTGGAATCTTTGGTTAAGGTATTGGGGCACTGAGCCGTTATCAGAGTATGATGGTCGGGGGCAGAGTGCTGTGCCAGATTAGAGACAGGGTGTAGATGATCATAATGATGCCGATGAAAAATTCGAAAAAGAGGCTGAAAATCGCACCTATAACAGCCCCGATGCCGGCTTTGAAACTCTCTTCCTGACTCTTTAAGGCAAAACTCAATTCGCAGATAAAGGCTCCGGCAAAAGCTCCGAGCAGGGCTCCGCCCGGGGCCGGAATGAAAATCAGACCGAAAAAGAAACCGGCGAAGGCGCCGATGATTCCGTATTTTCCCGCCCCCATTATTTTGGCACCCAGACTGGTGATAAAAAACTGGCCGATCGAACCGATCAGCATTAAGCCGAAAAGGACGGCAATCGCAGAGCCGGAGATGGCCTGGAAATTTGTCAGCAGGGCGTAGGCTAAGGCTCCGACAAAGATCAGACCGCAGCCGGGCATAACCGGCATCAGGGTACCGATCAGGCCGACCATGCAGACGGCGGTTAAAACGGCAATTTCCATCTCTTATTTACGCATCTTTTTGGGCTCGTAAATACAGTATGGCTCTTCCGCCATGAAATCGCCGGTAGCTTCATAGGCCCGGGCCCGGCAGCCGCCGCAGACTCTCTTGTATTCACAGATACCGCATTTTCCTGCCAGAGAGTCGTAGTCACGGAGTTTGGTGAATACCTGTGATTTTTCCCAGATATCCTGAAAGTTGGTTTTGAGGATATTGCCGGCATTGGCTTCCAGGTAGCCGCAGGGCTGGACATCGCCGGTATGAGAGACGAAACAGAAACCGATGCCGCCGAGACAGCCCCTGGTCACGGCATCCAGACCGTGGGATTTAAAGGATACCTTTTTCCCCTCTTCTTTGCTGCGCTGGCGCAGAATACGCATGTAGTGCGGGGCGCAGGTGGCTTTAAGCTGCAGCGGCACCTTGTCGCGCTGGTCGTAAAACCAGTTTAAGGTCCTCTCATACTCTGAAGCCGGAATCTCCTGCTCTTCCAGTTCTTTGCCGCGACCGGTGGGTACCAGGAGAAAAATATGGTGGGCGACCGCCCCCAGTTTTACGGTAAGATCAAGAATTGCCGGAATCTCGGCCAGATTGATCTTGGTGATGGTCGTATTAACCTGAAAGTCGAGGCCGTGATCCCGGGCAAAATCGAGAGCTCTTAACGAATTCGCGAAGGAGCCGTCAACCTTGCGGAAATTGTCGTGGGTTGCGGCTGTGGCTCCGTCCAGACTGACGCTTATGCGCTGGATACCGCAGTCGATCATCCGTTTGATGCTGTTTTCATCAACCAGGGTACCGTTGGTGGCCATGACCATGCGCAGACCGAGTTTGGTGCCGTAGGCAGCCAGTTCATAGATGTCGTCACGGAGCATGGGTTCGCCGCCGGTCAGGATAATCACCGGTTTGCTGAATGAGGCGACCGTATCGAGAAAGGCCAGGGCTCTTTCGGTATCGAGTTCTCCCGGATAGGGCCCTTTTTCCGCCGCCGCCCGGCAGTGGATGCAGGAGAGGTTGCAGCTTCTGGTAGTTTCCCAGGCGATCATTCTCAGTTCTGGAGGCCCTTGTTCTTTACCGGTTCCAGGGGTCATTTTTACATGTTCAGGATGCATGACAAATTCCTTTAAGATGTTGCTTTGATTAAAATTACGAAGTTGATCGGTTGACAGGATCAGCAGTTTAAACTATTGAGTCAATCGATTGTCACAGGCCCCCGCAGGAGTGAGACAAAAACAAAGATTTTATAGTGTATTACAATAGCTTTTGGCAAGGGAAAATATGCCCGCAGGTAATCCTTTATTTTATTCCGACTGGCGGGCGATGATCCTCGCCGCCGGTTTCGGGACCCGGCTAAAACCGTTAACTGAAAAGCGGCCGAAACCTTTGATCAAGGTTGCCGGGGTAGCGATGCTGAGTCTGGCTCTGAGTCGTATGCGCCGGCTTAAACCGCGGACTCTGGTGGTTAACGGTCATCATCTGTCGGCTCAGCTTGAAGGGTTCCTGGCTCAGCAGAAAACGGGCTTTCGCCGGCTTAAGTATATCTTTGAGCCTGAGATTCTTGATACCGGAGGCGGCATTCTCAATGCTGCAGGATTTCTTACCGGGCCATTTTTTATTACGGTAAATGCTGATATCGTTTCTGATATCCCGCTGGCTCCGGCGGTTGCCCGGCATCTTAAGAGCGGGGCTCTGGTGACCATGCTGCTGCATGACTGCACTCGCTACAACCAGATTGAAGTTGATCCCCGGGGAAAAATTCTGCGTTTTGCTGCCGGAAAGGCGGCTTGCGGCAATCGTCTCTTGGCCTATACCGGCATGCAGATCTGTTCGCCGCTGCTGCTGGATATTATGGCCCGGGAGGCGGCAGCTTCATTCTCTCTGATTGGCTTCTATCGCCGCCTGCTGAAAAGCGGCCGTCTGGACATCCGGGCGCATATTGTTGACACGCAGAAGAGTTTTTACTGGCGTGATCTCGGCACCCACGCTGATCTGGCCGCATTCGCAGACGATCTGCGGGCCGATCCCATCCTGGCCGCCCGTCTGGGGGTTGTCGCCGGTGGGTGATTTTATAGCAGGGTTATTCCGGAGGTTATTTGTTTATCATCTATAATACGGTTCTCGTCCTCTTGCTGCTTTTTCTCTGGCCGTTTCTGCTCTGGTACATGTATCGGCGGCAGGGGAATCTGGAAGGTGTGGCTGAGCGTTTAGGCCGGAACTGGCCGCCGGGAACGGCAGCTGTTGCCGACTCTGGACCGGTCTGGTTTCACGGGGCCTCGGTCGGTGAAATTCAGATGCTGCAGCCTCTGGTTCGGGCCTGGCAGGAGAACTGCGACAGTCGGGCACTGCTGGTGACAACTGTGACCCTGACCGGCCGCCGGACGGCCCGGCGGCTTTTCCCGGAAGCTGAAATAGTGCTGCTGCCGCTTGATCTCCCTTTTATCTGGGGACGTTTTTACCGGCATTTCAAGCCCTCTCTACTGATTGTCGCCGAGACCGAGCTCTGGCCCAATCTGTTTAATTTTGTCAGGTCTCATAAATTACCTCTGGTTCTGGTTAACGCCCGGCTTTCGCGGAAAAGTTTTGTCAACTATCTGTTGTTTAATTTTTTTACCAGGGTGATGTTTGCGACGCCGGATCTGGTTATCGCTCAGGATCGGGTTTCAGCCGTACGCTTTGCCGCTCTCGGCACCCCGGCGGCCAAAATCGTTAGCAGCGGCAATTTGAAATTCGATCTTGAAACCCCGGCAAAAAACAGTCCAGGCGCCGACTTAAGAGGGCTCTTCGAAGATAACTGCCGGGTTGTGGTCGCCGGTTCGACTCATCCCGGCGAGGAGGAGATGATTCTTGATGCCTGGCTGCGGATAACCGCAAAAAAAAATACCGACCCGGATTTTGCCGCATGCCTGGTGCTGGCGCCGCGTCATCCCCACCGTTTTCTTGGGGTTGCCGAACGGCTCGCTGCCAAAGAGATAAATTTTCTGAAATTTTCTGAGATCAAAAAGAAATCATCGAATTTAATCCTGAGAGAGCCGCCTTCAGTCCTGCTGCTTGATACCATGGGGGATCTGGTTAATTTTTACGGGGCGGCCGATTTTACGATCATCGGCGGTACCCTGATTCCCGGAGTCGGCGGCCATAATCCTCTGGAGTCGGCGGCCTTTGCCCGGATGGTGATTCACGGGCCGCATGTGGCAAATTTCAGGGACGGTTTCAGCTGTCTCGACAGTCACGGAGGCGGTTTTGAGGTCTCCGGGCAAAAGGCTTTGGCGGAGCTTATGGTCAGGTGTATGCGGGATCCGGATTTTGTTTTAGAGGCTGGCCGCCGGGCGCAAGCTGCGCTCGTAAATAACCGCGGGGCTTTGGCCAAAACAATGGCGGCTCTAAAGGAAATTGCCTGCCGCCGGAAATGAATATATAATAGTTTGACTTTTTACCCCCGGATTCGTTACAATCAAAGAGTTGTTTATTTTTTGCAGCATTGGACTTTTTGTTTAGAGGATAAAGTTTTGACTGAATCTAATAAAGGCTTGACCTATAAGGATGCCGGTGTCGATATTGAAGCCGGAAATCGTCTCGTAAAAAATATTGCGCCGTTGGTGAAGGATACATTCAGGTCCGAGGTTCTGGCCGATATCGGTGGTTTCGGGGCGCTCTTTTCCCTGCGTACCGAAAACTATCGTGATCCGGTGCTGGTCTCTTCTACTGATGGGGTCGGGACGAAATTGAAACTCGCGTTTTTAGCCGACAAACACGATACGATCGGAATTGATCTGGTAGCCATGGTGGTTAACGATATCGTGGTGCAGGGGGCGGAACCGCTCTTTTTTCTTGACTATCTGGCTGCAAGCCGGCTTGATGTCGATCGGGCGACTGAAATTATTGCCGGTATTGCCCGGGGCTGCAAAGAGTCCGGCTGTTCCCTGATCGGGGGAGAAAGCGCGGAGATGCCCGGGTTTTATCAGGGAAATGATTATGAACTGGCCGGTTTTGCGGTAGGTATTGTCGACCGGTCGCGTCTGATCGACGGTTCCGAGATCAAGGTCGGCGACAAGATTATCGGTCTGGCCTCTTCCGGCCTGCACAGTAATGGTTACTCCCTGGCCCGGCGGGTACTGCTGGAAAAAAGCGGCTACTCTCTGGATGAAAAATTACCGGAACTGCAGTTGAATCTGGGCGAGGAACTTCTGCGCCCGACCCGAATTTATGTCCGTTCAATCCTCAACCTGCAGCGCGATTTCCGCATTAAAGGAATTGCCCATATTACCGGCGGCGGTCTGCAGGAGAATGTTATCCGGGTGGTGCCGAATCGCTGTCAGGTTCTGATCGATCCGCACGCCTGGCCTCGGCTGCCGATCTTCGATATCATCGCCCGGGACGGCAAGGTCGCTGATAAAGAGATGCTGACCACCTTTAACTGTGGTATCGGTATGGCCCTGATTGTCTCCGAGGAAGATGTTGATGATATTCTCGAGCGTCTGCATGGCCTGGATGAACAGGCCTACCTGATCGGCGCCATCGGCAAACTTGAGGACGGGGACGACCCGGTAGTCTTCGGCACATTGTAATATGACTAGAATCGGGGTTTTAATCTCAGGCAGCGGCAGTAATCTGCAGTCGATTATGGATGCGGCTCAAGCCGGCAGGATTGACGGCGAGGTCGTGGTGGTTATCAGTAACGAGGCTGAGGCCTACGGCCTGATCCGGGCCGCCGAGTGTAATATTAAGACTGCGGTGGTAAAACACACGGAGTATAGTGAACGTCGAGATTTTGACGCGAAGCTGGTGCGGATCTTACAGGAGAACCGAGTGGAACTGGTAGTTCTAGCCGGTTTCATGCGGGTGGTAAGCAGTACCCTGCTGGATGCTTTCCCGGAGCGGGTGATCAATATCCATCCGGCTCTTCTGCCCTCGTTCCCGGGTACCGACGGACAGGCTCAGGCTTTCAATTACGGGGTGAAACTGGCCGGCTGTACGGTTCATTTCGTTGATGAGAAGGTCGATCACGGGCCGATTATCATTCAGGCGGCGGTGCCGGTACTGTCTAAGGACAGCAAAGATGATCTGAAATCTAGAATTTTAAGCTGTGAACACAAAATTTTCCCGCATGCCATTGCCCTCTATTGTGCCGGCAGACTGCGTATTAAAGGGCGCCGGGTACTGATTGAGGGGGTTGATGAAAGCCTGCTTGCCGAGCAATCTCTTATCTCCTGTCCCGGTCTTGATTGAAACGAAAAACCACCCCCGTCCCCTCCTTGAAAATACGGGAGATAGTATTTTGCTGAATAGCGTCTTCACGCCGCTGTTGCGGCCACATAATTAAAAGTAAATTTGACTCTTTTTGAAATTAGCCACAGACGCACACGGACGCACACAGACAATGGGCTTTTGTCCGGGGTTGTCCGTGTGGGTCTGTGGCTAAAGAAACATTTACTTGGAAGTCACAAATTAACTTGAAAAACAATAACTTTTCCTGGGTGACGGAAGTTTCCCGCCGCCTTTTTTACGGATAATGCCGATATGAATAAACAGCAGAAATTGATGATTGACGACCTTCAGCGGGTTGACCGTTATGATCCCTCTCCGGAACGGGTTGAACTGGTGCAGACGCATGCTTCCTGGGTTTTTCTGGCCGGAGACTATGTCTACAAAGTAAAAAAACCGGTCGATTTCGGTTTTCTCGATTTTTCCAGCCGGGCGAAAAGACGTTTTTGCTGCGAAGAGGAGCTGCGTTTGAACCGGCGGCTGGGTGGAGACTACTATCTGCGGGTGGTCGAGGTCGTCAAACGCGATGGTGCTTATTCCTTCGGCGGTGACGGTCTGGTGGTGGATTATGCTGTGGTTATGCGGCGCCTGCCGGAGCAGTTTCTGATGCGCACCCTGCTGGCCGAAGGTAAACTTGATGCCGGGCAACTTGAGGCTGTAGCCGCTCTTCTGCACTCATTTTACGAGGCGGCGGAAGTTTTTAAGGATGGCCGTTTCGGGAGTCGGGAGAAGGTTGGTTTCGATGTTGAAGAGAATTTTTCGCAGACCGAAACCTTTATTAATGATACGATCCCGGCCCGTGATTTTGACCGGATCAGTGCTTCCAGCCGGGATTTTCTTGAGCGTAAGCGCAAATTGTTTGCCCGGCGGGTCAAGGGCGGATTTATTCGCGAGGGCCACGGGGATTTGCATATGGAGCACATCTGCCTGGTTCCGGACGGCCCGCCTGTAATCTATGACTGCATCGAATTTAACCAACGTTTCCGCCGGCTTGATGTGGTCAATGATATCGCCTTTCTAGCTATGGATCTGGAGGTTAACAACCGTTTCGATTATGCCGCGCTTTTCTTAGATTACTGCCGGGAACGGTTCGGGGCTCTGTTTGCACCGGAGCTGCTCTTTTTCTATAAATGTTATCGGGCCTATGTGCGGGGAAAGGTATGGAGTTTTATCAGTTCCGATCCGGCAATGGTCGGTGATCAGCGGAAACAGGCCAAAGAGCGGGCCCGGCGTTATTTTAAACTGGCAGCCATCTATGCCGCGCCGAAGCCTATCGGCATTACCCTGCTGGCCGGGGTCAGCGGCAGCGGCAAAAGCTATCTGGCGCGAGCTCTGGAAAATCTCTGGCAGGTTAAGGTTTTACGTTCCGATGTGGTTCGCAAGGAGTTGCTGGGGCTGGCCGGTCAGAATGCAGCGGCGCCCTATGGTAAAGGCATCTACACCCGCAAGATGACGGTTAAAACTTATACTGAAATGGCGAAACAGGCGGCCGCTATTATTGCCCGGGGTGAGTCGGTAACGATTGACGCCTCCTGCCTGAAAGCGGTTGACCGGCAGTTGTTTTATGATGCGGCCCAGGCCGCCGGGGTACCGGTGCGGCTCCTGGTCTGCCGGGCGCCCCGACCGGTGATTGAAGAAAATTTGAGAAAGCGGGCGGCTCTGGCTGTGGATGCCTCGGATGCCGATATCTCAATTGCCCGTCATCAGCGTTTCGAAGCTCCGACCTGCGATGAGCTGGAAGCGGTTACCTGGATTGAGATCGATACCCGGTGCGATCTGGTGGAACAGATCTACTGCCTGGTAAGTCGTTCATGAGCTGGTTTTCTGTAGCTTTTTAGGATCGCGGCAGTTTTTTTGCTGGCCCTTGCAGTTTCCCCACGACCCTCTTTTTTTTTCTTTCCTGATTTTTCACCCATTATTGCAATGACAAACTATGTGACAACCGCTCAGCCTCAGTTGAGGCCCGGGGCTGCGGGATAAGCGGCGTCCGGTTTCCGTAACCCGCTTTTACGCTTACCCGGATCAGGCTTTGGTTTTAGTGAACTGAGTACCAGAGGGATAGCTTCATCAATGGTCTTAACCCCGAAAAAGACCATCTCCTCCCGGGCCGCCGCGGGCAGCTCTTTTAAGTCCTTAAGGTTGTCTTCGGGGAGCACGATACGTTTTATTCCCGAACGGCGGGCGGCCAGAACCTTCTCTTTTATGCCGCCGACCGGCAGGATTCGCCCCGAAAGAGATATCTCTCCGGTAACCGCAATCTTGTGATCGGCACTCTCGTCGGTAGCCAGGGAGAGCATGGTTAAAAAGAGAGCCAGCCCGGCCGACGGGCCGTCTTTGGGGATGGCGCCGGAGGGGATATGAATGTGGATCTGGTGCTCGGCAAAGAGCTTTTCATCGATTTTATATCTATGGGTCAGGGTTCTGAGATAGCTCAAGGCGGTCAGAGCCGACTCCTTCATGACCTCGCCTAAGGAACCGGTGAGGATCAGGTTGTCTCCTTTCGGGCTTGCCATCAGGGCTGCTTCGATAAAAAGAATGTCGCCGCCGGTCGGGGTCCAGGCGAGACCGGTGACAATGCCGACCCGGCTTTTGGGGGCGCTGATCTCCTTCTGGAAAAGGGTCGGCCCGAGAAGTTCCGTCAGCAATCGTTTGGCAATCGCTCCGGGTATAGTCTCCCCGGAGACCTTGTTGCGGGCCTGTTTGCGCATAATTTTGCCGATCATCTTTTCCAGGTTCCGCACCCCGGATTCACGGGTGTAATTATCGATAATGCAGTCTAAAGCTTCGTCGGTAAAGATCATCTTTTCGTTCTGCAGACCGTTATTTTCCCGCTGTCGATCGATCAGATAGCGGCAGGCGATACTTTTTTTCTCCTCTTCACTGTATCCGGGCAGGTTGATTACCTCCATCCGGTCGAGGAGCGGGGCCGGGATCGGGTCACTCTGGTTGGCAGTAGCGATAAAGAGGACGCGGCTTAAATCAAAAGGCAGGTTCAGGTAGTGATCGGTAAATGAGTTATTCTGTTCCGGATCCATTACCTCGAGCAGGGCCGAGGCCGGGTCGCCGTGAAAATCCCGTCCGAGTTTATCGATTTCATCAAGCATGAAAACCGGATTGCGGCTGCCGGCCCTTTTTATCTCCTGCATGATTTTCCCCGGCATGGCTCCCATATAGGTGCGGCGATGACCCCGGATCTCCGCTTCGTCATGAACCCCACCGAGTGAGAGGCGGATGAATTTCCGCCCCATGGCCCGGGCGATCGATTTGCCGAGTGAAGTCTTGCCGACTCCGGGGGCCCCGATCAGGCAGATGATCGGTCCTTTCATGTCCGGATTGAGCTGGCGTACGGCGAGATGCTCAAGGATTCTCTCTTTAACCTTTTCCAGCCCGAAGTGATCCTGGTTGAGAATCTTTTCAGCTCTAAGCAAATCGTGATTTTCCCGATCTTCATTCTGCCAGGGCAGTTCCGAGATATATTCGACATAGTGGAGAGTGTTGTGGTAGTCGGGCGAGGCCGGATTCATGCGCTCAAGTCGTGAGAACTCTTTGGTGATGATCTTACGGATGGGCTCTTCCAGTTTCAGGGCGTCGATACTCTGCCGGATATCATTAAGCTCCTCATTGTCGGCTTCAGCCGGACCCGACTGAAGCCTTCCTGAGCGCGGCCAGCGGGCCGGGTCGGGGTTGGTCTGCGCTTTCCCGCCGGCTAAACTGCTCTGCCTTTCATAAAGCAGCTGATGTACCAGTTTCAGCCGGTCTTTGGGATTGATCAGGGCCAGAGCTCGGGACTGGGTGGCAAAATCTGGTTGCAGATAGATAATAACAAGATCAGCCAGATGTCCGGGATGGTTAATCTGATCAAACATTGAGATTACCGATTCCGGCAGAGGTCGGTCGGCGGTACAGCAGGTTTTGAGAAGACTTAAAGAGCTTTCCATGAGCATCTGAGTGGTGCTGTCGGAGGTATCAAGACTCTTTTCCGGATAGCCGGCAATCAGGGCCAGAGGTTTACTCCCGACCCGGACCATGCGCAGGAATGAGACGCGGCAGATACCTTCCAGGATTACCTCACATTGTGAATTCTTATCTGTTCTGATGCCGCCGATACGGCAGGCGGTGCCGATGGGGTAGATGTTTTCGCAGGTTACCGGAAAAGAGCTGTCGGGCCGGGGGTTGGCGATGGCAATCAACTCACCATTTTGTTCACACTCGCGTAACAGTTCGATGTCGCTGCCGTGTTTGAGGGTGATGGTTACGGCCAGCATGGGAAAAATAATAATATCACCGAGCAGTAGCAGTTTCAGCCGGTCGGGTAGTACTTGCGTTGAATTTCGACTCACGTTATATTTACCTTAAGAATTAGATTGCAGTTGATTGAACTGTATAGAGCGGGTAGAGAGAATGTAGGAGGTTGTAAGCCATATGTCAAGCTTTCACTTGTCTGTAACATGTGATTAAGCTCTCTTGTCGAAGCTGACAGCTTAAATTTGTAATCATACTTGCCGTCACGATAAAAACAGTATATAGTTGATCACTATTTAAATTTTACAGGTTGATTTTGTTATGTATTGTAGAGAATGTAAATTACTGGTTGCCGATGAGAGCCTTAAGGTCTGCCCGGTTTGTCAGGGGTTGCTGCAGTCTGATCCGGAACAAGAGGCTGAAGCCGTTTCGGGAGCTGAATCTCAGGATAAAGTGATGGTCGAGTCGTCGGATGATTCGGGTCTTGAGTTTGATCCCGAAGCCCTGGGCCTTAAATCTTCAGATCATAAGAAACCTGAAGATGAAGTCGGGGATATGCGGATTCTGGCCGATATCTGGGAGAAAGAGGATATAGATACCGATCTGGACGGGGTTCTCGCTGAGGCTTTCAGTGTTGAAACCGTTGATCTGATTCCTGAAGATACGGTGGCTCCGGAAGTCAAAGAGTTTAACTCATTTAGTTCCGAATCGCATTTCGATGATGATGGCAGCCGCCGGAATTTTTGGCTGCCGTTGTTGATTCTGGTCGGTTTGACCGTGGCTCTGGCGGGCGGCTGGGTCTATATGCGGCATGCCGGGGAAAAACCGGCAGCGGGCATCAGTGACACCTCTAAAAAAGCGGAGTTAACTGAAACTCAGGTGGTTGCGGAGAACGAAAAGCTTCCGCTAACCGAACGCCCGATCGAAGAGTCGTCGTCGGCCCCGGTGCCGGAAACGGTTGAACCGGAAACAGTTAAAACTGAGCCGGCGGTTGCGGCCGTTGAGGCCGGGGCTGATTTGAATCCTGACAAGCCGGCCGCGGCGGTGGAGCCGGAGAGGATTGAAGCACCACAGGATAGTCCTGAAAAGAGCCTTGTCGAGGTTAACGATACTGGAACTGTTGCTGCGCCTTCTGCCGCTGAGGAAAGCGCTTCAGTAGAAATTCCGGAGAAGGTTCAACCGGCTTCTAAAAGTGAGGTGCCTGAGACTTCGGCTCTGGCTCCGGTCGCCGCTCCCGCGGTTCTGGCTCCGGGAAAAGGAGTGTCTGAAGCGGATTCGGTACCGGAAAAGACGGTCTCCGGGACTGTCGCTCCGGCAACCCCGTCGGCTCCGGCGGCAGTAAACGCCAAAGAGTCCCGCTATGTTGTTCATGTCGGCTCATTCCGGAACCTGGAAGGGGTTGCCCGGCAGCTTGCTAAACTGCACAAGAAAGGGTTTGCGGCCTATAGTGTCGAGGCTGATCTCGGTGCTAAAGGGGTCTGGCAGAGAATCTTTATTCCCGGCGGGGATTCGCTGAATGACGCGAAACGGGTGCAGGCTAGACTGGCCGAACAGCTTCCTCAAGAGGATAGTTTGATTCGCAAGCTGAAAAAATAGTATCTTCCCGGTGGGCTCGTTTCGGGCCGGAAAATTCGGGGCCGGTTCTTGATGCACTTTTAAGAGTCACTCCTGATTGACGTTGACTTTGAAGTTTATAATTGCTATAAATCGCTTCTTTCACAATGGTCGGTTTTGATTTGCTGGAAGCGTCTCTGTCACTGGTGGGCAGCCTGGACTTCAAATCCAGTGTTTTCGGTTGATACCCGGAAAGGTGGGTTCGATTCCCATACGCTTCCGCCAGTTGTGTTTTTGCGGATGTTGAGGTTTAATTTATCGCAATTTTTTCCGGCCGCTGACGGCCGGTGGGGTTGGAGCTTGCTATGTTTGGTATTGGTATTCCCGAACTTGTTATAATTCTGATCATAATTCTGATTATTTTCGGAACCGGAAAGCTACCGGAGATCGGCGGGGCTTTGGGTAAAGGGATTCGTAATTTCAAGAAGGCTTCACATGATAAGCCGGATGAGATCGATGTCACCCCGGAAGCGGATGACAAATCAGCCGGCAACTCGCAGAATAAGACCTCTTAGAATACGGTAAAATATATTCAATTTGCATTATGTCTGAGTCTGAAGTTCTAATCGGGTTTGGCAGCAATCTCGGTGATCGCTCCCATTCAATTAACCGGGCCCTGCAGGCTCTCTTTCGTCTGGCTGAGACATCACTGCTGAAGCTCTCTTCTCTCTATGAAACCGCACCGGTCGGCTATCTTGAACAGGGGGCTTTTCTTAACGGTGTGGTGCAGCTTAAAACCACCCTGTCGGCATCGCAACTGCTTACCACTCTTCTCGCAATTGAGAAATCTCTGGGCCGGGAACGTCTGCAGCGATGGGGGCCGCGGACGGTTGATCTTGATATTCTTTTTTTTGCGGACCGGGTAATTAACGAGGCGGATCTGCTGGTGCCGCACCCTGAAATTGTCCGGCGGTTATTTGTGCTGGAGCCGTTGTGTGAGATCGTTCCCGACCTGGTTCATCCGGTAAATGGTGAAACGGTTGCGG
Source organism: Thermodesulfobacteriota bacterium (assembly GCA_024763535.1). Lineage (GTDB taxonomy): Bacteria > Desulfobacterota > Anaeroferrophillalia > Anaeroferrophillales > Tharpellaceae > Tharpella. The sequence goes on along the minus strand of JANTFH010000025.1, from coordinate 11,941 downwards.
ATTTATTGAATAAACATCAAATGAGTAATCCTTTAGAGGAGCCCTGCCGCATGGTGAGCGCCCCTTTAGATATTGCGCAAAGTAAGGAAAAGGCGGACGATGGAATTTTTTATCGATACAGCGAATCTGGATGAGATCAAAAACGCCATGAACTATGGTCTGGTGGATGGTGTGACAACCAACCCTTCGCTGGTGGCTAAGGAAGGATTCGATTTTTTTACCGGTATCAGAGAGATTGCCGAGGCTGTTTCCGGCCCGGTCAGCGCCGAGGTTATCTCGCTCCAGGCTGAAGGCATGGTAGCCGAGGCTAAAGGGCTGGTGGCTTTAGGTGATAACGTTGTGGTTAAGATCCCGATGGTGCCCGAGGGTTTGAAAGCGGTTAAAGAGTTGACCGGAATGGGTATCAAAACCAATGTTACCCTGATCTTCTCTCCGCTCCAGGCACTGCTCGCGGCCAAGGCCGGGGCCACCTACGTCAGCCCGTTTGTCGGTCGGCTCGATGATATCGCGACCGACGGCATGGAACTGGTGCGGCAGATTTCTGATATTTACGATAACTATGGCTATCTGACAAAGATAATTGTTGCCAGCATCAGGCATCCCCAGCACGTTCTGGCAGCAGCGGAACTCGGGGCCGATGTCTGTACCATCCCCTTCAAGGTTATGATGCAGCTGGCTCAGCATCCCTTGACCGATATCGGGGTTGAGCGTTTTTTAAGTGATTGGCGCAAACTCGAAGAGAGCAAGACAAAATAGGGAAAGCGGGATCGATGAATCCGACCGGTCCATCTCGAAAAAGCTCTATTTCGGTTCGAATAGACCTTGACAAGTCCCGACATTTTGATTATAAAGCCCGTTCGTTTCAGAGTAGAAGGGCAACGGCCCCGGATGTAGTTTGATTGACACCGGAGTCTGCAAGTGAATTTTTTTGGTTTTTCCATAGAGGAGTGACGGATAATGTATGCCGTTTTGCGTACCGGAGGCAAGCAGTATAAGGTAGCTTCCGGAGATTTGGTTGAAGTTGAAAGAATCGCCGGTGAAGCTGGTGATGTTATTGAATTTTCTGAAGTTTTAAGCCTGGTTGACGAGGATGATGTCAAGGTTGGTACTCCTCTGCTTGACGGGGTTTCGGTCAAGGGTGAGATCATCTCTCAGAAGCGGGGTGACAAAATCCTGGTTTTTAAGTCGAAAAAGCGTAAAGGTTATCGTAAACGCCAGGGCCACCGTCAGGAACTGACCCAGTTGAAAATTACCGAAATCAGCGCTTAAAAGTTATAGTTAAAGGAGAGATTCGATGGCTCATAAGAAAGGTGGCGGCAGTACCAGTAATGGCCGTGACAGTATAAGTAAAAGACTGGGTGTCAAGCACTATAGCGGTGAGACGGTAGTGGCCGGCAATATTATTGTCCGGCAGCGGGGCACTAAAATTCATCCCGGTACCAATGTAGGGCGCGGTAAGGATGATACCCTGTTTGCCAAGACCGACGGTGTAGTTAAATTTGAGCGCTTCGGTAAACTTCGTAAAAAAGTCAGTGTTCAGCCGGTTGCGGTTTAGCGGTGCTTAAAAACTGATTTTTAGATAGAGTATTGATATTCAGAGGTCTTTGATCGACCTTACAAAAAAGCCCTTTTTCAAAAAGGGCTTTTTTCGTTTTTATGTGTGAAATTATATGCGATTTATTGATGAAGCCCGAATTGATGTCGAGGCCGGTAACGGCGGTAACGGTTGCGTCAGTTTCCGGCGGGAGAAATATATCCCCAAAGGTGGGCCGGACGGCGGTGACGGGGGCCGGGGTGGTGATATCATTCTGGTTGGTGACGTGCAGAAGGGCACCTTGCTTGATCTGCGCTATCAACGCCTCTACCGGGCTCCTAAAGGGGGTAACGGGGCCGGCAAGGATCGGACTGGGGCCGCCTCCGAAGATATTCGAATCAGTGTGCCTTTGGGTACCGAAGTCTGGTTTATGCCGCCCGAAGGGGAACCGGGTGAACCCTTCATGGGGGGGGAAATCCTGAAGGACGGAGCCTCTATGGTCGTGGCTAAAGGCGGCCGCGGCGGTAAAGGGAATGCCCATTTTGCCTCATCCACAAACCGGACACCGCGTTTTGCCCAGCCGGGTGAAGAGGGTGAGAGTGTAAGCTTGAAACTGGTTTTAAAAATGATTGCCGAGGTGGCCCTGATCGGGCTTCCCAACGCCGGCAAATCGACCCTGATTTCCACTCTCTCCGCCGCCCGGCCCAAGGTTGCGGCCTATCCGTTTACGACCCTGCAGCCCAATCTCGGGATTATGAAAGTCGGTGACTATAAACAGATTGTGATTGCCGATATTCCCGGTCTGGTAAGCGATGCGCATCTCGGGACCGGCCTCGGGACCCGCTTTCTGCGTCATATTGAACGGACCAAAACCCTGGTTCATCTGCTTTCAGTGGCGGAGCACAGAGATTGTCAGTCCCTGCTCAGGGCTTATGAGATTGTGACCCGTGAACTGCGGCTCTACAGTGATAAACTGGTAGATCGTGAGAGTCTGGTGGTCTTGAGTCAGACCGATACGATGGATAGTGATAAGTTGTCAGAGCTTATCAGTGAATTTTGCGCCTCTCCGGCCATGGCCGGCCGTAAAGTGACGGCCGTATCGGCAGCCACGGGGACCGGATTAGCGGAACTTAAACGGGATCTGGTCGAGTGCCTGGCGGAAAAAGAGTAGCGGTGATGGTAGAAAATCGTTTATACGGGGTTATCGGTCAGCCGGTGGCGCATTCCTTGAGTCCTCTGATGCATAATACCGCTTTTGCTGTGACCGGTTTTGAGGCTCATTTCTCGGCATTTGCGGTTACTGATCTTGAAGCCGCAGTAGCCGGGATTCGAGCCCTGGGGATCGCCGGGGTCAGCGTGACCCTGCCTCATAAGACTGCGGTTATCAAGCATCTTGACTGGATAGATGACGAGGCTCTGGCAATCGGTGCGGTAAATACGATTGTCAATCGCTGTGGTCGGCTCTGTGGCTACAATACGGATGTCAGCGGGGCCATCAACGCTCTGCAGAGCAAGATTGAACTCTCCGGCCGGAAGGTGCTGATTCTGGGGGCCGGCGGTGCCGCCCGGGCCCTGGTTTACGGGGCACTTAAAGCCGGGTCTTCAGTGGCGATCGGCAACCGTACTGCGGACAGGGGGCAGGCTCTGGCGGAGGAGTTCGGAGCCTGTTTTTTGAGCCGTTCTGAATGGGACGGTTTTGCTCCTGAAATTCTGGTTAATACCACATCTTTAGGAATGAGTCCCGAGGTTGACAAGATGCCGCTGCCGGAAACCTTTCTAACCCCGGAGATGGTGGTTATGGATATCGTCTATAATCCTTTGCGGACTAGGTTACTTAAGGCGGCAAAGGAGTGCGGGGCACAAACCATTGACGGGTTGACGATGTTTGTCGGTCAGGGGGCCTTGCAGTTTGAACTCTGGACCGGTAAAAAAGCTCCGTTCGAGGTTATGCGGCAGACGGTTCTGGCGGAACTGCAGAGAGGAGAGAGATCAAGTGTTGGAGATTAAACCGAAAACCGTAACTACTGCCGTTGTGCGGGTGCCGGGTTCAAAAAGTTTTACGCACCGGGTGCTGATCGCAGCCGCTCTGGCTGAGGGCCGAAGTTTTATCGAGGGCGCACTTTTCAGCCGGGATACCGGACTGACGGCTCAAGCCTTAGTCCAGATGGGCGCCGAAATAGATGCGAATGCCGAAGACTTCACCTTTTCCGTGACCGGTACCGGGGGTCGGCTCAAAGCTGCCAATAAAGATATTTATCTCGAAAATTCAGGTACTTCAATGCGGCTTCTGGCGGCTATTGCCGCACTGGGACGGGGTGATTATATCCTTGACGGAAGTCTGAGAATGCGGCAGCGGCCGATAGCTGAACTGCTGACGGCGCTTAAACAGCTTAATATAGCGGCCTGCTCTCTGCGGGATAACGGCTGCCCGCCGATCAAGGTCAGTGGCGGCCGGATTGCCGGCGGCCCGGTTGCGATCGACTGCGGCATCAGCAGTCAATACCTGTCCGGACTGCTGCTGCTGGCACCTTTGACGGAAAATGGTCTTGATATAGAGGTGATTAAAGGGCCGGTTTCACGACCCTACGTCGATTTAACCCTGAGCGTTATGAACCGGTTCGGTATAGAGGTGGAAGCTCAGGGTTATACCTTTTTCAAAGTGGCCGGGAAGCAGACATATCAGTCGGGTGAATACCGGGTTGAACCCGATTGTTCCCAGGCGGGTTACTTCTGGGGCGCGGCCGCCATCAGCAAAAGTGAGATCAAGGTACTCGGAATTAATCAGGATTCGGACCAGGGTGATCTCGGTTTTATCCACGTACTTGAGAAGATGGGCTGTCGTCTCGTCTTCAGCGCCGACGGAATTTCCGTAATCGGCGGCCCGTTGAAGGGACTTGAGGTTGATATGGGCGATATGCCCGATCTCGTACCGACTCTGGCTGTGGTTGCCGCCTTTGCCGAAGGGACGACGCTGATGACCAATGTCGCTCATCTCCGGGCGAAAGAGAGTGATCGTCTGGCCGCGGTGGCCAATGAACTTGGCAAAATGGGGATCAAAGCTGAATGCGGGCCCGACTCAATCGCCGTAACCGGCGGTCAGCCGGTCGGGGCCCGGATCAAAACCTATGACGATCATCGGATTGCCATGAGTTTCGCTCTGGCCGGGCTGAGAATTCCCGGAATTATAATTGAAGATGAGGGTTGTGTCGCTAAATCTTTTCCCAATTTCTGGTCGGTATTCGATTCACTCTCTTAAAAAATCTCAGTGTTGCCCGGTTTAGAATTTACGTATGCCCAGAAATCCAGGGGTTAAGGGTTGTTTTCTGTAACGTCTCGCGGAATTTCGTTGTTTTTCCCAGCGAGTGGAGCGGCCGAAATTGCGACTGTTTGAGTGAGGCACGAACGAGTTTCGCAATTTCAGCGCAATAAGCGCTGGAAAAACAGAAATGAAGCGTAAGAAGTGAAAGAAAATAACCCTTAAAGCCCCCGATACGGTTGTTTAATCGAATAATACTGAAGAAACTGCGAAGATTAAATTTTTATGCATAACATCAATCTTATCGGTTATCGCTGCAGCGGCAAAAGTGCGGTTGGGCGGCAGTTGGCGAAAGAGTTGCAGCGCCCTTTTGTGGATGCCGATTCGTTTTTTTCCGAGCAGGAGAAAATGTCGGTGACGGAGTTTGTGGCGAAATCCGGCTGGGGTGCATTTCGCCGGGTTGAAAGTCGTATCCTGACACTCCTATGTCGTCAGGATAAGATCGTGCTGGCTACCGGCGGCGGGGTTGTGCTGAGTCCGGATAACCGTTCTCTTCTCCGGGAGAGCGGGTTTAATATCTGGTTGCGGGTGCAGCCGGAAACCGTTCTCGCACGGATGGCGGCAGATCCTGAGAGCGGCCGTCAGAGGCCCCCTTTAGGGAACCTTTCTCCGGCGGCGGAGATCGCTGCCGGACTGCGGGAACGGGAGCCGTATTATCGGGAAACCGGTGATTGTGAAATCCCGGTTGAGAGATTGAGTATTATTGAGATTGTTTCCGAGATCATGCTTAAATACAGGCGGGGGAGAAGGTGATGGGCAGCAGCTTCGGTACTGTTTTCAGGACTACTACTTTTGGTGAATCACACGGTGCCGGGGTCGGGGCGGTGGTTGACGGCTGCCCTGCCGGGATCAGCATTTCCCTGACTGAAATACAGGCGCAACTGGAGCGGCGGCGGCCGGGCCAGAGTCGTTTGACGACGCCCCGGCAGGAGGGTGATGAGGTTGAGATCCTCTCCGGAGTTGAAGCGGGTCTGAGTCTGGGAACCCCGATCGGCCTGCTGGTGCGTAACTTAAATCAGAAGCCGGGTGATTACCGGCAGATGGCAAATATTCCCAGACCTTCACATGCCGATTACAGCTATAGAATGAAGTACGGGGTCAACTCGCTAAGCGGCGGCGGCCGGGCCAGTGCCCGCGAGACTTTAGCCCGGGTGGCGGCCGGAAGTGTGGCCGAACAGTTCTTGCGCTCACGCTTCGGGGTGGAGATTATAGCCTGGGTCAGTCAGGTCGGAGAGGTTACCTTTGAGCTGCCTGAGGCTGAGCTTGAACAGCTTTCCCGAAGTGCAGTCGATGCTGCGGCGGTGCGCTGCCCGGATCCGGACAAGGCCGCACTAATGACGGCCGCAATCGAAAAAGCGGCCGCGGAAAAAGACTCTTTAGGCGGAGTTATCAGCTGCGTCTGCCGGAAGGTGCCGGCCGGTTGGGGCGAACCGGTTTTTGACAAGCTTGATGCCCTGCTGGCGCAGGCGATGATCTCGATTCCGGCAGCCAAAGGTTTTATGCTGGGTTCCGGTTTTGCGGGTGCGGCGATGAGCGGTTCCCGCCACAATGACCGTTTCCTCAAAGATGGCGACCGGCTCACCACGGCCACCAATTTCAGCGGCGGGGTTCAGGGCGGAATCAGTAACGGCCAACTGATCAATTTCAAGGTTGCCTTCAAACCGGTGCCGACCATCGGCAAGGTTCAGGAGACCGTGGATTACGAGGGTAATCAGGTGCTGCTCAAAGGAAAGGGCCGGCACGATCCCTGTGTCCTGCCCCGGGCGGTGCCGATTGTTGAAGCGATGGCGGCGTTGACCCTGGCGGATTTGGCTCTGCGCCAGAGAGGTAATTCTCTTTTTTAGATTACGATATGTTTTTCGGATTTGAGTGCTTTCTCGATGCTTTCTGAAAAAGTTCAAACTCTTTTTCCGCTGCCCGTAAGGCCTTCTCAATCATCTCTGTCTGTGGTTTCCTGGTTGCTTTTTCCAGCTCATACGCGATTTCATGCAGTCGTTGAGCTTCTATCGTGGCGGCGGCACCTTTAAGAGAGTGAGCCGTAATTGCCATCCCGGCAAAATTATCCTTCTGCCGATCCCGTTTGAGACTCTGCAGATAGTCTCTAACCTCCCGGATAAATTCATCCAGTAACTCGCGGCAGAGCTGTTGGTCATTGTCGATTTTTTTCATGAAACTGTTATAGTCGAAAGCTTCTCTGTCCGACTCCTGATTGCCTTTTTCTTCGCTTGCAAGGGGCGATTGCTCCCGACCTCTCTCCGTAGTGGCCGTGGTCTCTGGCGAATCAGTTGCCGGAAGTTTCCGGAGCCGGGTCAGGGCCCGGTTTATAATCTCATTAAGCTCTTTATATCTAACCGGTTTGGTGAGAAAGTCATCCATCCCGGTTTCAAGACAGCGGTCGCGATCTTTTTTTAAGGCGTGAGCGGTCATCGCAATGATGATCACATCGGGGTTTAAGGTCGGGGTTGAACGGTTGCGTATCTGTCTGGTTACCTCATAACCGTCCATGATCGGCATCTGAATATCCATGAACACAATATCGTAATATCTATCCTGCAGGGCCTTTAGAGCTTCGGCCCCGTTGGCGGCATGGCTGCAGCGGCAGCCGATTTTAGCGAGCATCTTGGCGCCGACTCGGATGTTTACGTAGTTATCATCAACGATGAGAATCTTAAGCTTCTGCAGACGGATATCAGGTTTGCGGCCGCTTTCCGGATCACTTTTTCCCGGCAGCTGCCCGCTATCAGGGATGGAAATACCAAGACAGGCGCCCAGCTGTTCATAGAGTGAAGATCTTTTTATCGGACTGAAGATGACGGCATCATAGTTTTCGTCGGGTTCGTTATGTGATCTCAGGCCCTGGTTGAAGATGACTATCTGTTTTAAGGTGTCCGGCAGTCTCTCCTGGAGATTGTCGGCGGTCTCTGTTCGTGAGAGGTCGATTATGATGGTTGAGTAGGCTCTCTTCTCCTGCCGGCCCAGGTCTAGAAGCTTATGCAGTCTCGTCTCGGAGTCGGCCAGCTCAACCTGACACTCCAGGGCGAGCAGGTGCTCTCTGACAACCTCGGTTGTCGGTTGCAACCTGGGTTCATGGTTATTGATGTCAGGTGGGGTGAAGATAAGAAAACGGTGGTTCTGGAACAACTTGGCGACCGGCGGCAGGGTGGTTTCGGAATCTCTTCGCATAAGCACCGTGAACCAGAAGCTGGAGCCTTTGCCAAGTTCACTCTCAACCCCGATATCGCCATGCATTAATTCCACCAGCTGTTTTGAGATAGCCAGACCGAGACCGGTACCGCCGTACTCTCTGGTGGTTGATGAATCAACCTGAGAAAAGGAGCTGAAGAGCCGGTTGAGACGGTCTTCGGGAATGCCGATACCGGTGTCGGTCACTCGGAAGCAAAGTTTTATATAGTCAGCCTCTTCCTCGGCGATTTCAGCCCGGATTATAATACCGCCCGTCCGGGTGAATTTGATGGCGTTGTTGACCAGGTTGATCAGGATCTGGCGCAGACGGACCGGGTCACCCTGCATTGAGTGGGGAATGTTGTGATCGATAATACAGTGGAGAAAAAGCTCTTTCTCATCGATTTTCAGCACCATCAGGTCGATTATGTCGTCGGTTATTTCACTTATCTGGAAGCTGATCTCTTCCAGTTCCAGTTTGTCGGCGTCGATCTTAGAGTAGTCGAGGATATCGTTGATAATATAGAGCAGGCCTTCACCATTTTTAATGATTGTCTTTAAGTAGTCACGCTGTTCATGGTCGAGCCGGGTGTCGAGCAGAAGGGATGAAAACCCGAGGATGGCATTCATCGGGGTTCTGATTTCGTGACTCATGTTGGCCAGAAATTCACTTTTAGCCGCTGCTGCAAGCTCGGCATCGCTGGCCATTTGATTGGCCCGTTTAATGGCTATTTCCAACTGCTCATTAAGCTTGTCGGCCTCTTCGTAAGCCTGGCGCAGGGCATTTTCACTCTCCTGGTGGCGAATCTCCGCCGCCGTCTGAGCGGCCATGATAATCAGCAGCTCCGCGGTTTTCGGCGGCAGGATCAGAGGACCCTCCTTTAAGGCGCAGATATTACCGATCAACTCTTTCGCGGCACTGTAGAGAGCGATTCCGACATAACCGGAGCCCTTGAATTCTCTGAAAACCCAGTTGTTGGGGAAGTGTCTCTGAATATTTTCCCGGCAGTAGTAGATATCCTTTTTGTCGACGGTTGACAGGGGGCAGTGATTGATGTCGTAGCTGAATGATTTTAACTTGTGCTGGTGGCTCTGCATGGCCAGGATTTCCAGCTGCCGGTCTTCGATTTTGCCTACCCAGACGGTATCACAATCGAGCCAGGAGTGGAGGGCGTTGACGACATTGTCGAAAAAGAGCCGGCCCGAAACCCAGGCTGTGTTGTTGATAATGGTTTTAATGGCATTATTGGCGCGGATGATAGAGGTGCGGTCATGCAGGGTAGCGGAGAAGGTCTGCTCTTTGCGGGGTTGCCGGTGATGAGCGATCAGCAGCAGATGCATGGTCATTTCGGCGGAACCGGTAACAATCTTGACCTCACCCTGCCATTGCCCCTCATTTACGGCTTCCGGCATAAGCTTTTTGCTCAGCCGCGAGCGTTCTTCCGGTTGGAAAAGCTGCAAAAAAGAGAAGGCCGTAATGGGCTTGTCAGGTTCAACCCCAAGCAGTCTGCGGCCGGCGGCATTGATGTAGTGAATAATTCCGTCGGTTGTGAATATGATAACGGGATCGGGTGAAATTTCGTGAATCTCGAGCAGGTAGTCCCGGTTTTTTCCCTGGGGTAGATATTCGGAACTTAAGTCACGGCGGTTGGCGGGATCGGTAGTGTCTGTTCTGGGCTCTTCCATCTTTAGATCACCTTAAAATAGATATATCCTGGGGCGGCTGCCGGCCGCCGGCAAGAGCACTGATTTTCGTTACTTACTCGCGGCGCAGCAGCTCCGCCAGCAGGCTCAGCGGGTGTTTTGCCAGCCAGCGGCTGTCCGCGACAACGGCACCTTCGGTCAGCTGCAGTATGCATCCCGGGCAGCCGCTGGCAACGATTTCGGCACCTGTAGCATCGGCATCCCGGGTTTTTTCATTGAGAATTTTGCGGGAGAGCTCCTTATGGCTTATGCCGAAGGTTCCCCCGGCCCCGCAGCAGCGTTCGGGGTGGCTCATTTCAATAAAATTATCACCGGCAATCAGTTTGAGCAGCCAGCGGGGCGCTGCTGTAATTCCCTGGCCTTTGCGCAGGTGGCAGGGGTCGTGATAGGTAACTTTCTGCTTGAGCTTGCGGCTGCCGATTAAATCTTCCAGGGCCTTTCGGTGGCGGAACAGGAATTCACTGATATCGAGAATTTCAATCTCCGGCGGCCGCTGTTCGTACTCTTTTAGGGCATGGCCGCACGAGGCGCAGCCGGTAACCAGCTGCCGGATTTCGGAATTATCCCGCAGAACTTTGAGGTTTCCCTGTTTGAGTTTGCTGCTGCTGGCCGCATCTCCGGCCCCCCAGGTGACCAGGCCGCAGCAGTTGAACTCCGTGGGGACAATGGCCTTGAATCCGAGTTTTTCCAGCACGAAGATGATATCAAGTCCCATCTCCGGGTGCAGGTAGCGGGTGGCGCAGCCCGGAAAAAAGAGGATCGGCTTAAGTTCTTGAGCAACCTTGCGGCGGCGCAGCAGATCGTCCAGGTTGCGTTTCGGCAGAGCCGGGATTACGGTTTTATCATCGAATCCCGGCAGCGGTATTCTCCGCACCAGACCGCTGTGGCGCGGCAGCCGCCGCCACAGCAGCCACTGTCCTAAATAACCCAGTTTGATAAACCGCGCAATTGAGAAAATCCGGTTTTTGAGGAGGGCGAAAGCTCCCTTTTTAATCGGATTGAGCCCTAGAGTTTCTGTTTGATGCACCCGGGCCGCAGCGATAACCTCGGTTATTCTAACCCCCTTGGAGCAGTTTTCTTCACAGGAGCAGCAGAGCAGACAGTTATCCACCGCCTCAAGCCAGGTTGCGGGCAGATCCTGATTGTTTTCGACGATTTCAATCAGGTTAAGTTTGCCCCGGGCCACCATATCTTCCCGGCCGGTCTGCCGGTAGATCGGACAGACCGCCATACAGGCGCCGCATTTAACACATTTTTTCAGTTCTTCTTTAACTTCAGTCGGAGTCATAGTCATGGTAGTTATATGGAGGCGGGGGGCTGCCCGCTGATCGCTGTATCTGTTTTTCTGTAGAAAATAACCTGTAAGGCGCTAATTGTCCAGCATTTCGACAAAAGAGGCCAGGCGCGAGGCGACCTGCTCCTCCGAGTAGGCCCGGGGGTCATCATGATCAGCCTCGAGCAGCAGGGCCGGAATGCCGTACTCCTGAATGAGCTGGTTGCGTTGATCGATCTGGCCGATGGAGTAGGGTTTGCAGGAGCGATCCGAATGCAGGATAACCCCGTCGAGCTGAAACTCCTCGACCATGCGCTTCATCGTCTCAAGCTTATATTTTGTTCCCTGATTGAGAATCGGGTAGATGTAGGTTTTAGCGATAGATTCTAAAGGCTCATCCTGATTCATCAAGGGGGCCAACTCTCCCCAGGCATTGGTGTAGGTGGAGGCGACTACGCAGATGCCGCTGTCGCCTAAATATTCGGCCAGATAGCGCAGCCGGTACCAGATGGGCAGGTTGTCCCACAGCAGCCGTTTGCGCTCATTGACTACCGCGCCGATACCCTTCGCAATATTTTCATCCAGTTCTTTAAGCAGCGCAGCATAGAAGTCGACGGTCTCTTTTTTCCCCCGCATCTCAACGATCGGCGCCATATGGATAAATTGATCAAATACCGAAATCGGGGCCGGGTGGTGGCGGCCGCGGCCGATAATCTCCAGCCACAGTTCGGCCGCATCCTTGCTCAATTTAATAATCTCCTTTAAGCGTCGATAATCAAGCTCGCGGCCGGCGACCTTCTCGGCTACGGGGATTGAATTTTCCAGCTGTTTTTTCACATATTCAAGGGCATGATCGGAGGCTTCCGTATAAACAAAAGGGGTATCGATTAAAATTAGAGGTACCTGAAAATGCCGGGCTAAGACCCGATAC
>JANTFH010000024.1 GCA_024763535.1 Thermodesulfobacteriota bacterium | reverse complement strand
GTGCTCCTTTAGTGTCAATTGATTTGTAGAGATCTCAACTGACCCTATTGTAAGGGCACTGCCATTTTAATAAAAGCGAAAAATATTATACGTTATCTAGATTTTTTGGAGTAGTAGTGTAACAGATTGAAGTTTTCAAAATATCAAGCATATCCCGTCCATCGTAATCCCATTTATTTACAATAAAAAGAGGGTTGTTGATGTTCTTAACGGAACTATCAACAACCCTCTTTTAGGACAAATTCCTTTCTAAGATATAAAACTAAGTCATATCTACTTAAGTCTAACCCCGCTTACCGGTGCGTCCTCAAGAACTTGACCGTTAGCCACACAACTATAGGTACCGGAGAAAGTATCGGTGGTTACCTTTGTAATTTTATACGTATAGTTATAGATTCCAATCGCAAAGGTTATAACATATCCAGACTCGTCAGGTTTGCCGTATGATATCTTAATATTATATCCCGGCCAGACAGCACTGATATTCCCGTCGCCATTTTCAGTAACTACTAGGTTACTCGGATGGACACGGTTCTCACCATTGTAACTTGAAGTTACTCTCCAGGTTCCAGCAAACGAGTTGATGTTCAGGATCTTAAACTCCAGCATGTCTTTATTAAAGTCGAAGGCTTCAGTAACGGAGGTATCTTTGACGTAGGTCACGATATAGAGACTACCCGGCATATACTTAAAATCTAACGCATTATTGAAATTGCCATCGTCAGAGGATGGTGTAATAACAACGTCTCCGAATTGAAGTTGTTCCTTTTCCTGACTACTGGATGTTCCTCCTTGGCATTGGGTACAACCCAAAACCCTAAAATCAACTTTACTCAGATCTACAGACATACCCGGTGCAGCACTATCCTGATACTGAAAATTTTGCCAACCGGAATTATCCCAATAGGGGAAGAGCTTTAAGGTACCATCACTGGTTAATGCATAAATCTTGCCCGAAGACAAAGGAACATGCGAGACCAGAACAAAGAGTTTTCCACTCTTGGAAGTTGAAGCACTGGCAGTAACCTTATAAGTGTTATCTGCAGTAAAAGTATCCTGGTTGGCCTGATCAAAATCAGCATTTACAGTGCCCTTGAGAACAACACCATAAGCCGTACCCCAATCAACTTCTTCAGCAGGTATATTAGCCCAGTCTTGAACGGGCCCTACACTCATTGAGAGTTGGCTTTGAACGTTACCTGTCTCGGTAGGAGTAAAAGTTACCTGATAGGTCAAAGTACCGCCCCCTGAGGAGATAATCTCACCCCCCTCAACGCCACTGATCTTAAAATCTTTATTCTCAGTCACCGCCCCTTTCAACTGAACATCTTCAGTTGAGTTATTGGTAATGACAACATTCAGTACGCTACTCTCACCCACTTCCATAGTGAGAAAATCCAATATCATGGGAGCAACATAAACATCCCGATGATCTCCCTGTCCCTGAATATTAACAGTTAAATCTGTAGCATTTGAAATGGTAGAAAATTTATCAAAAAACACTCCCATACTATCGGGAGTAAACTGAATTGATACCGTAAAACTTGATCCCGGCAGTAAATCCATCTCCGCACCATCCCCGACACTAACCAATTCAGCCGGCAAATCAAGATAACAGAACGGTTTTGTCAGTGGGGTAACTGCATCAATAATAACTGTACTATCTCCGGGGTTCTTCAATGTCAGAGTTACGGTTTTAACCTCACCCACCTTGACTGAAGAAAAATCATAGATAGGCGGGCTCAATAGAGCGCCATCGGCATCCAGAACAATTAACTGTGATTGTCCAGTTGTAAAGATTTCACCATAAATATCAGAATTAGAAATGCCGGAATTCCTAGAATCTTTCCAGACACTTAAAAACTTATAGCTGGCCTGATTAAACGCGGCAACCGGACTGTACTGATTACCTTCTGCAAGACAAACAGCATAATTAGCACCCTGCAAACTACCAACCGAGTCTACGAATTGACCGTAAATATCATCATTTTCAGCAAAAGACCCACCGGCATTACGCCCATCCTGCCAGGAAACAAAAAAGCGTTGATTGCTGGAATCCAATGCGATACTCGGGCGGGTCTGGTTGCTGGTTTTAACTGCATCATCAACCTCACCATTGCCATCCAGATCCTGATAACTTATAAAAATATTTGATCCGTAAAGTCCTCCACCTGAATATATCAACTGCCCGAAGATACTGCTGTGAACCCCGTCACCTTCATTTGCACTCTCCCAGGCGGCAAGAAATTTACTATGAACTGGATCAAATCCCAATGCCGGGGAATAACTCGGGACATCGGCAGCATCAAGTCGTCTCGAATGAACTACCGACTGATTAATATATTTGTCGAAAATCGAATAGATATGTTTTTTACCACCATCAACAGATTCCAGGGTTAAATCACTCGTGTAATCATCATCTATTGAGGGTTTTCCATAATCGGGGTTAGGCTCACAAATTTCCTTATCCACGGTACCACCATTTCCATCATCTACCTGTTCTGTATGACATATTTCTTCCTTATCTTTATCTGTCCATTTACAGGTTAAAGTTGCCTTGCCGCGTACACCTTCCCAGGCAATCAGAGCTTCGGGCGAACTACTGTCACAAGCAATAGTCACATTATTAATATCTGTAAAATATTCATACTCGTAAGTTACGGTGCGACTTTTATTATCACCCTTTGAGGTAGAAGCAATCATCCGCACGGTTCGCATCGAAGAACCATTAAGGTTACGAAGCACTTCAGGCGTCGCTGCATTAGCACTGGAAGCGGAAATTGTCGTATATGCTATATAGTTTGCATCGCCGATATCCCACCGAGGAACACCGTAGAAACCAAACGGATACTCAATAAGACGTTGTACCTGATCACGGCTCTCAACCCAAACCATCCAAAATTGATCACGAGCTTTGTCATAAGCAATTTTGGGAATTTTACGGGAAATTAAACGATCTCTGTTAATAGATTTATAAACAATGATTTTCGGCTCTCTCAAAACGGCTCCGGCAGAACAAACCGGGTTTAATGCGGAAATATCCAGGAAATTATAGTAAATATAACCTGAAGAAGTATCTCCCCTACTGTCCTGCCAGGCAATCATTATGTTATCAGCACCAGTAGCTGAATTGCGATAAGCAATAGTTGGAACTGTCTGGTTACCTGGGGCCGTACTGATAGCAATTTCATTGCCACACAGGGTGCCATCAGCATTAATAAAACGCCCGTATATATCAACACCGGAAGTTTCTACGTTACGCCAATCCTCCCAAACCACAAACCATTTATTTTTATCGGGCAGATCAATTATCGCCGGATTCTGTTGGTCGTCACTAAGAAGAATAGGGGGAACGGCACCACCATTCTCAACCGAGATAGGAATATTAGAAGAACCATCATTCTCCGCCCGAGCCGGGCTTGAAGTTAATGAAACTGCCGAAAAGACGATAAACAGCAACATTGCCAGACAGAAACAACTTACCCGCGTCCAACTTAGTCTAGGGTTTAACTGCAAATCTATCTTCCTTTTTGAGATCATAATACTCCCCCAGCACCAGAAATTAAAACCGGCTGAAAAGACAAAAGTTTAAAACTTATTACAGATTAAAACTATTTTTTATCGTTAGCTGAATGTTAAAACCCAACCCCATCTGATCCAACTAAAGTAAAATTCACATTTATCAACCACAGATTTGAGTTTGATGATTTATTCTCACAAATCAGATTATTTTTGATCACCGGTTGTCACTGACCACAACCGGTGTCGTGATCGGTGTCGTCAACAGTTCACCCTCAACCGTGGAAATAAAGTTTGCGACAAGACTGCCGGTGGCCTGATGGATGGCTTTGGCAATCAATTTGCGGTACTCCTGGTTCGCGTAGATGCTTTCGGGAATTACCTCGACCTCGGAACGGTTACTCCAGACCAGACGACCGGTGTGGGCATCCTGCACCATAATCCGGATCTGGACCACGGCCCGCGGAACTTTACCTCCGTTATGGGAGAGATAGGCAACCCCGGCTCCGGCAACACCCCAGAGGGCGGTATTCAAAGCATGGTAATCTGTAACATCGGTCACCGTCGTACCGAACAGAGGATGTCCGGAGGTCTCGGTTTTAGTGCTCTCATCAAACGGAAAATTATCGTTGGAATGACCTATCGCGGTTCCCAGGATGCCGCCAATCGCCATTTTGTCCATCAACTCGTAATTTTCCGATTTTGCCAGGCCGAAGAGTATGCGCTGACTGCTGTTGAAAAAGAAGGGCAGAAAACCGACATGGAAGGGGTTGAAATCATCCTTGGCAACCCCTCTGTCGAATTCGATCAGGCGGCCACGAACCACATAGTCAGCCCCGAAGTAGTCTCCGATCTTGGTAACTTCATGACTGCTTAAAGCAATATGCTGAGCACTACCCGCGTCACTCGGATTCTCCTTCAGTTCTCTCTTTTCCAGCTCTTCATTACGGCTGATGGCATAACGTAATTCTTTAACCATCTCCGTCGACCAGTCTCCGCTGTCCGCCTCGGCCCGCATAAAATTATTATTCGGGGTATCCCCGAAGAAGACCTGTGGTGGTTCGATAATATGTTCATCCATCAGATATTTGACCACATCCTCCTCGAGAGAGGTCATCAATCCGTAACGGGCAAATTCATCTTCCAGGGATTCATTTACCAGAAGGTTACGCCTCTGATAAAGCTCCGGACTTGAATCGGGGGTATAGTCGGCAAAAGGCATGATCACAACCCGTTTCCCCGAGGAGGTTATCCGGTCGGTGGGAACCGGGCTCACGGTCTCTTTCGTTACCTGCCCACAGCCCGCTACCAGCAGTAATACCATAACAACCATTAAGGCACTAATTCTAAACTTCATCGTCCCGCTCCTCCTCTTAAAGGTATATAAGCAAACCCACAATTGTCCATAATAAAATAGCGTTAATTAGATATTCATAACAATGAAAGCGGATAAAGTCAACTAATTAGTTAATATCTTAATAAAATCACACTTCTGAACCGCCTACTTTCATAGATGTAACCTGAGAGACCTAAATTAATTAGAAAATTGCCAGATAAGCTGGTCCCAAGAGCTCCTCTTGCAATCCACATACCTTAAATCACCCATACCATAAAAAAAGGGGCTCCCGATGATGGGATCCCCTTTCCTTTAAAAAAAGATATTGCTAGATAAAAATTACTTTTCAGCCGGTTTCTCCGGTTTTGGAGCCGGGGTCACCGGAGCCGGCGCCGATTTTTCGACTGCCGGAGCTGCTTTTGCTTCCGGTTTAACCGGCGTTTCTACCGCCGGCGGAGTAAAATTCTCCATCACCGTACCCTTGGCCCGATGAGCCGAGATTACCGTTAAAGAGATTGAGGTAATCATAAAGATTCCGGCAATAATGGCCGTCAGACGGGTAAAAAACTTCCCCGACCCTGAACCTCCGAACAGGGTCTGACTGCCGCCACCGCCGAACGCCGCACCCATACCGCCGGCACTACCGGTCTGCAACAGGATAACGACGATCAGAACTAAACTGACAATAACATGAAGTGCGATTATAAAAGTGGCCAAGGTTATATTCTCCGCTCGTAATTAATTTTTACACACAAATCTCTTTTTGTGACTGGAAGCAGGGGGCTTTACCAATTTGTATCGATAAAGTCAAGCAAAAGAAGAGTTTAGTCCTCACAAAAAATCTTCACACTCCGGCAATCTCAAGAAATGACTCCGGATTGAGCGCGGCTCCGCCCACCAGCAGACCGTTAACCTCAGGCTGAGCCAGAAGTTCGGCCGCGTTACCGGGTTTGGCGCTGCCGCCGTAAAGAATCGGCACTTCGTCCCCCCAGGTAAATCTTGTCCGGAGAAAACGTCTAATCTCCGCATGCATTAAACGGGCGTCCTCAGGGGTCGCGGTTTCTCCGGTGCCGATCGCCCATACCGGCTCGTAGGCGACAATCAGTCGTGAACCGCTAAAATCTGCAAGCGACTCCGTCAACTGCCGGGTCACAACTTCATCTGCAACCCCTTGTTGACGCTGTTCCAGGGTCTCACCGACACAGAAAATCGGCCGCAATCCGGCCCCGACAACGGCACCGAGTTTTGCCGCCAGCAGGGCATTACTTTCGCCGAAAATATGCCGCCGCTCAGAGTGACCCACAATAACGTATGCGGCCCCGGCATCCTTGAGCATGGAGACTGAAGTTTCCCCGGTAAAGGCGCCGCTCTCATGATCGGAACAATTCTGCGCCGCAAGTTCAATAACACTGTCCCTACAGGCAACCGCCAGCGGTGCCAGCAAAGTAAAATTAGGCGCCAGCAGAAGTTTACGGGAGATCTTTTTTTCGCTCAGAGCGGCAAGCAGGACATCGACAAAATCAAGCCCCTGGCTTAAAGTCAGGTTCATCTTCCAGTTACCGGCGATAATTTGCGACAAAGTCGTCATCAGGAATCTCCCAAAGTACCGTTACAGCAATTCTCAAGGGCTTTCACCGCCGGCAGGGTCTTACCCTCCATCAGTTCGAGAAAAGCCCCGCCCCCGGTTGAGATATATGAGATACGATCAACCTCGCCCGCCTGGTGTACGGCCACATCGGTATCGCCGCCGCCGACAATCGTCAAAGCGTAGGTACTGGCAACATTATGCACCATACCCAGAGTTCCCCGGCTGAAGATGGGAACCTCGAAAACCCCCATCGGTCCATTCCAGACGATGGTTTTGGAATCCTGGATAACCTCGTTGAACAGAGTCGCCGAAGCGGGACCGATGTCGAGGCCCATCCAGTTCTTCGGGATCTCCTGTACCGGCACCACCTTGGTTTCGACATCCGGGGCAATTCCGGAGGCGGCGACACAATCAACCGGCAGATAAAAACGTATGCCGCGAGCGATCGCTTCATTGAACGTTTCCAGGGCCTGATCCACCATATCCTCTTCAATCATTGAGCGCCCAAGCCCAAAACCCTGGCCCTTAAGAAAGGTAAAAGCCATGGCCCCGCCGACAATGATCCGGTCAACCGAATTCAGCAGGTTCTTGATTACATGCAGTTTACTCGAGACCTTGGCTCCGCCGATAATGGCGGTCAGAGGACGCAGGGGATTTTTCAGGGCCCGGGCGAAATAGTCGAGTTCCTCCCGCATCAAAAAACCACCCAGACAGACCGGGATAACTTCCGTCACGCCGACAACCGAGGCGTGAGCCCGATGGGCGGTGGCGAAAGCATTATTGACGTAGATATCGATGCCTTCGGCCAGATCCCTGGAAAACTCCGGATCGTTCTTGGTCTCACCCTCATAAAAACGCAGGTTCTCCAGCATAATGACCGTGCCCGGCGTCGCTGCCGCAATCCGGGCTTTGACTTCGGGACCGATACAGTCATCGAGAAAAACCACCTCTTTTTTCAACAGACGGGTCAGGCGTTTGGCAATCGGCTCAAGGGAGTATTTGAGTACCACCTTCCCTTTCGGCCGCCCCCTGTGCGTGGCCAGGATAATAATCGCGTCTTCATCAAGCAGGTAATTGATACTCTTAAGCACCCGGCGGATGCGGACATCATCGGTGATGTTGCCGCTGTCATCCATGGGCACATTAAAATCCACCCGCATCAGGACCTTTTTCCCGGCATAAAATCCCTCCGGTACCTGATCAATATAACGCACGCTCATATTGCCCCCTAACCCGATTCATGCTAAATTTATCGAACAACCAACGGCTCCTGTCAATGCCGGGAGCGTGGTGCTCTTTATTCAGAATCTCTCGAAATTGCTTGAACTCATCAACTCAAACCCGCTTTATCCGCCACAAACAGCGTCAAGTCATTGAGCCGATTGGCATAACCCCACTCATTATCGTACCAGGCCATTATCTTTATCATATTACCATCGATAACATTGGTCAGAGGCGCATCGATAATTGAGGAATGAGGGTTATGATTAAAATCGAGTGACACCAGAGGTTCATCCGAAACCGCGAGAATCCCCTTAAGTTCATTTGCGGCGGCCTTACGAAAAGCACTATTCACGGCCTCGGCAGTAGCCGCCTTCTCACTCTCGAAAACCAGATCGACTATTGAGACATTGGGGGTCGGCACCCGCACCGCGAGACCATCTATCTTGCCTTTCAATTCCGGCAGAACCAGGCCTACGGCCGCGGCCGCCCCGGTAGTTGTCGGAATCATCGACATCGCCGCGGCCCGGGCCCGGCGCAAATCCTTATGACGTGAATCAAGAATCTGCTGATCCCGGGTATAGGAGTGAATCGTGGTCATCATGCCCCGCTTAAAACCGAAATTTTCGAGCAGAACCTTTGCCGCCGGAGCCAGACAATTGGTCGTACACGAGGCATTAGAGATAACAAAATCACGATTCACGTCAAAGGCCAACTCATTGACACCCAGGACAATCGTGGCATCCGCCTTTTTCACCGGAGCCGAAACCACAACCCTCTTCACCCCGAGATCAAGAAAAACGGAGGCCTTATCCCGGTCACGATAGAGACCCGAACACTCCATGACGATATCAACCCCGAGATCCTGCCAGGCAACCTCTTTGGGGTCGCGGCTGGCAATCAGCTCAATCCTTTTGCCGTTAACCAGAAGATATTTGTCTCCGGCTACAACATCAGCATCCAGGTGACCGGCAACCGAATCATATTTCAAAAGATGAGCCATGGTTTGAGCATCATCCGTAGTACTGACTATCGCCTTAAAAGTAAAACGATCATCCGCCGCGGCCGCCCGCAGACAATCCCTGCCAATTCTGCCAAAACCGTTAAGTGCAACATTTACAGCCATAACATCCTCCCCCGACCCTGAAGTCGTCAGCTTAAGAACCATAACAAAATCGATAAAATAGTGAATCTATCTTCAAAAAAATTAATCACAAAGTCAAGCTGCCCCGAACTTTTGCAAGCCTCTATAGATTACACAAAACAGCCCATTAGTCAATCAATGAAACCATTCGAAAGATAAAAAAATGTGCTCTTTCAACTTGCATGAAGAAAAAAAAACGCCGCAACTTTGAGTTTGCGGCGTTTTTGCAATCGACCTGAAAAGCAAAACATCAGCTTGAATCAACCACCACCGTAGCTGTGGAGCCCGGAGAGCAGCAGATTAACCCCGAGATAAGTGAAAACAACGGCAACAAAACCGACGATTGACAAGATCGCCGCCTTGACCCCGCGCCAGCCCCGGGTAATCCGGGCATGGAGAAAAGCGGCATAGATAAACCAGGTGATCAGAGACCAGGTCTCTTTCGGATCCCAGCTCCAGTAAGTACCCCAGGCATAATTGGCCCAGGCGGCACCGGTAACGATACCGATGGTCAGCAGCGGAAAACCGATGGCAATGGTTTTATAAACCAGATCGTCCAGAATTCTAGATGAGGGGAATGCGGCCAGAAGCCCACCTGTAGCCTGACGATCCTCGTAACGTTTTTTCAGAATATAGGTGCAACTTACCCCGCAGGAGACGGCAAAGGCCGCATAACCTAAGAAACAGGTAACCACATGCGAGATCAGCCAGTTACTCTGCAGGGCCGGCACCAGAGGCTGTATGGTCTCATTAACATTGGGTGAAATTGAAGCATAAGCCATCCCTAAAAAGGCAAATGGAGTCACAAAAGCCCCGAGAATATAGATCTTATATTTACGCTCAATAATGAGATAGAGGAGAATAATCGTCCAGGAAAAAAACACCAGGGACTCATAGAGATTAGACATCGGCGCATGGCCGATTCCCATCTCGTAGGACTCGTACCAGCGTAAACCGATAGCTGCGGTCTGCACCAGCCAGCCGCCCAGCAGGACGATCGTCGCCAGACGGGCAACTGCAGTTTTACGGAAAGCAAGGTAAGCGACATAAACCACCATCGCCGCCAGATAGACAAAGGTTACAATACTGAAGATATATGTATTCATGGTATTCCCTTAAAAATTTATCGTTCTATTTACATCTCCGGAGCCGGTTTCCGGATTTAAGCTCCATCATTTCCAGGACTTGACTTTTGTCCCAAGTTCCTGAAATTCGCTCTCAAAGGCAGGCTGGTTCTTATTCGTACTTCCAGCCATAACCAGTTGCAGGCGCTCCGGGTGACGCTCATCCGGAGCCAGACGCAACCAGAGACGTCTATGTGACATAAAAAAGGCCACATAGAGACCCAGGATCATCATCGAACAACCCAGCCAGACAATCCAGACTCCGGGATCTTTATTAACCTGCAGACCGGTATAGTAGTACTGTTCGATATTCTTAAACACGCAGAATTCGGCGGTTTTGCTATTTTCCTTACCGAAATTCGGGAACTTGAGAAAAACTCTAAACTGATATGGTTTAATCCCATTCCCGGGATCACGCAGAACCTGGACCGCAGGCCCCATCCCGCGATAGTTATCCTCAAATTTCACCGCTTCAATCCAGCCCCACTTCTCCGGCAGACGCAAAGGCCTGCCAATCTCAAGCTTTAGGGGGAGAACCATACCGGTTTCCCGGAAATTAAGTTCCAGGTCAACCGCGCCGCCGTAGGCTCCGTAACTTGACTGATAAAGGGTAAAACCTTTATAGGATAACGGATGGTTCACCTCAATCCGTTTCTCCTTTATAAGTTTACCCTGTTCGTAGATCGCCAGATCACTGGAATACTCTTTCGGCCGGCCGCTGTCATAGAACTCAACCTCGAAGTCCCGGCATTCAACCGCGTAGCCCAGATCAATCTTTTTTTGCCCGGTACCATAAGTATAAAATGAGCTGACCCGCTCCCCCTCAGGGATATTGACAAAACCCTTGACCCCGAAAACCGAGCCCAAAATACCGCCGGCAAAGATCACCAGGACACTTAAATGAACAAAATAAACACCGAGTCGGGACCAACGGCCCTTTTCCGCGGAGAAATGAAACTCAGTTCCACGTTCTCCCTGATGTTCAGTCAGCCTCCACTTTCCTGACCATAAGGATTCAAGCTTAGGAAAAAGTTCGGCCGGCTCTTTAAGACTGGCCCGCCAGGGTGCCTGCAGGATTAGACTTGAAGCCTTCTCCAGGTTTTTATCGAGCAATTTTGTCGGGCGGGAGAAAAAACGCCAGGTTCTGGGAAAGTGCTTTAACGAACAGACTATCAGGTTGACTGCCAGCATTGCCAGAATAAGCACAAACCACCAGGAGTGATACATATCGAGAAAACCGATCGCCTTCAGCGTCGCATAGGTCGACTCTTTATAGACCTTGAGATAATCGGCCGGCATCATATTCTGGGGGATTACAGTTCCGATAATCGAAACCATAGCCAACAGAATCAGCAGGAATATGGTTAATTTCAGAGACGCAAAAAAGGCAAAAACCCGGCCTCCAGCAGAACTCTTTTTCTCTATTTTTATTTTTTCAACCAATTTCAATACCTTTCCAGTATAGTTTAGATCGTTCTAACACGCCAGCTATAACTCGTCAACAAAAAAAAGGGGCCTCCCTCATCAGAGGGTGCCCCTTTATATACATTCTTACTCAAGCAATCAACTATTTTTTATGACAATCCTTACAACTTGTCGGACCGGCCGGCTTCTTCGCTTTCTTAAACGCTTTATGACAGCCTTTACACTTTTTGTGCATGGTATTTTTCATATTGTCTTTTTTACCGCTTTTGCGTCCGGTATGACACTTACTGCATTTTTCCGGAGCCGCTTTACCATCCCAGGTATGGTGGCAGGTTTTACAATCGGGAACTCCGGCGGCGTGTTTGGCATGGCTGAACATTACCGGCGGCTTTTTATTGCTTTTCATCATTTCGGAAACTTTAAGTTCCCCGGTCGGAGCTTTGGGGTTGGCAAAAGCCACGGCTGAAACCATCAGAAAAGCTGCCAACGCCACCATCAAAACAATCTTTTTCATCTTCAATCTCCTTGTCCCTGAAACAGTTAAAATCTATACTGATCGCATGACACGCTGTCTGAAACACAGAACCATATCAATGCAAACTCGTACTGCATACAAAATGCCGAAACTTTTGTCAAGCAATTACAAACCAAAAACTACCAGAAGTTAACTCCTTAAAACCAATGTTCAAGTTAAGATCAGGCTGCCAGTTCCACCACTTTCCGAACCAGCTTGTCGATTCCTGTGACAATCTCTTTCAGACCGGGGCCCAGCATATAGGCTGGAGTTGACACCAGCAGGTTAACTTCATCAACCACAATATCATCAACCGGACAATCCTGATGCCGCGCTCCGAAAGACTCGAGCACAGCGGCCGTGGCCGGATCATTACCGATCGTCAAAAGCGGACTGAATTTGCCTAAGGCCCGGGCAATTACCGCCGGAGCGATACAGATGGCCCCAAGCGGTTTTTTAGCGCGGTGCATCTCCAGCAGCAGCCGCAAAACCTCCGTCTGAACCTCCGCCAGAGCACCGGCGACAGCAAAATCAGAGAGATTTTTCGCCGCGCCGAAGCCTCCGGGCAGAATCAGAGCATCAATCTCGGAGGCTGAAACGGCCGTAATATTCGAAATCTCACCCCGGGCAATCCGGGCCGACTCAAGCAGAACATTGCGGCTCTCAGCTGTCGCCTCACCGGAAAGATGGTTAACCACATCCCGCTGTTCCATATCCGGAGCCAGGCAGACTCTTTCAGCTCCCAGTCGATCCAGAGCCAGCATGGTCAATACGGCTTCGTGAATCTCGGAACCGTCGTTGACACCGCATCCCGACAAAAGCACTCCAACTTTAACCATTGGTTAAAACTCCTTAGATATCATTATCGAAGATAATTTATATTTTTCCAAACTTTTCAAAAATAATTATTATTTTCATACAACTCCGGGGCTACGGGAAACTTGCAATCCGGGAGCTGCCGTAAGTAGAGATAACTTTACGACTCCACTTTTTCCGCCAGATAGAGGGTTGCAATTCCGCAGGTCAGGCTGTGATAGCGGCAGCGCTTAAAACCAGCCGCTTTCAACCAGTTGACAAATTCATCCCGGGGGGGAAATTTCGCCACGGAGTCAGGCAGGTACTGATAAGCGCTGCGCCGGGCAAAAAGGCCGCCGATAAAGGGCAGAATCTTAAAAAAGTAGAAATTATAGAGGGCCCGCAGCCAGGTGTAATCGGGCTGAGAAAACTCAAGAATTGCCAGACGACCATCACGTTTCAACACCCGATTAAATTCAGCCAGAGCCTTTTTTTTATCAACCACATTCCGGATACCAAAGGCTATGGTCAAAAGATCAAACTCCGCGGCCGCAAAGGGCAACTCCTCGGCTGAAGCCGCGACCAGTTCAATATCGGCCTCAGCTTTTTCAATCTTGGCCTGAGCCAGCTCCAACATGGCCGGACTGAAATCGAGGCCGACAATCCGGGCCTCAGGAACTTTGCGGCGCAACTCCAGGCTGACATCACCGGTACCGCAGGCAACATCAAGTATCGCTCTGGTCTCTTTATTCAAGGCCATCCGCGCCAGAGTCCGGCGCCAGCCCCGGTCGATCCCCAGACTTAAAAGCCGGTTAAGAAAATCATAGCGGGGGGCAATGGCCGAGAACATATCCCGGATTGCTTCCGCCCGGCCGGCATTATCGCCGGGCACCGCCTCTTTATCAGTCATCATCATTATCGCTCTCATCGGCGGTGCGGTCGGTTACCGAAGGTTCAGCCTCATCGTTAGCCGCAGTCTCGATTTCAACCCCAGTAACCGTTTCATCCTCAGCCTCGGCATTGGCCGCTTCCATCTTCTCCTGATAGCTGCGTTCATGCTCGACCCCTTCCGGCAGCAGGGCCACTGAAACCAGCCGCTCTTTCTCCGGATCAATCCGGAAAACCCGAACCCCCATCGTATTCCGGCCGACCACCGAGATGTCCGCAACCCGGTTGCGGGTGATTTTCCCGGCATCGGTGATCATCATTATCTGATCCGCATCGGTCGCTTTTAATACCGCCACCACGCAGCCATTTCTTTCGTTCACCTTAATCGTAATCACCCCTTTGCCGCCGCGACCACGGATCGGATACTCGGAAACCGGGCTCCGTTTACCGTAACCGTTCTCGGTTACGGTCAAAACGGTGGCCTCTTCACCTGCTGCGAAGATCTCCAAACCGACAATCCGGTCATCGGCAGCGAGCCGACAGCCCCGAACCCCCTGGGCCAGACGACCGGTTGCCCGAATCGTCGAAGCCAGAAAATGTACCGCCTGGCCCTGACTGGTACCCATAAAGATCGAATCACCGTCGCGGGCGATTTTGGCCTCAATCATCTCATCACCTTCCCGCAGGGTGATACAGCGTATTCCGGTCTTACGAATTTTCTCCAGTGACGCCAGATCAAGTTTACGAATAAGTCCCCGGCGTGTCGCCATAACCACAAAGCTGCTTTCGGGAAACTCCCTCAAGGCCAATGTGGCCGAAACCTTTTCATCTTCACCAAGCTTAAGGAGATTGACTAAAGCCTTACCGCGGGAAGCGGTACCACCCTCGGGAGCCTGGTAGACTTTGAGCCGGAAGGCCCGACCCTGATTGGTGAAGAAAGTCAGATAGTCGTGGGTCGAAGCCACAAACATGCGCTGGATGAAATCGTCCTCTTTGGTATCCATGCCGATCCGGCCGCCGGCGCCGCGGTTGTAACTGCGATAGGTATTGAGTGCCGTCCGCTTGATATAGCCATGACGGGTAATCGTCACCACCATATCCTCCTCTTCGATAAGGTCCTCGATATCAAGCTCGCTACCGTCATCGACAATTTCACAGCGCCGCTCATCACCGTAAAGCTCACGAATCTCTTCGAGCTCTTTCACAATAATATCCAGTACCAGCTGTTCACTGGCAAGAATCTCGACCAGACGGGCGATAAGGGCCGAAACCTCGGCGTGTTCCGTCAGGATCTTATCCCGCTCCATGCCGGTCAGACGCTGCAGTTTAAGATCGAGAATCGCCTGAGCCTGACGTTCGGTAAAACTGAAACGCTCTTTAAGGCGGTTCCGGGCCTCCGCCGGTGAAGCCGCGGCCCGAATAATCTCAATCACCTCATCAAGATTATCGAGAGCAAGCTTGAACCCTTCCAAAAGATGCAGGCGTTCCCGGGCCCGGGCCAGTTCAAAAGCCGTGCGCCGCCGTACCACATCTTTACGATGGTCGATAAAGTGACAGAGCATCTCCTTTAAGTTCAAAACCACTGGTTGACGATCAACAATCGCCAGCATCGTAATCCCGAAGGAGGTCTGGAAGTTGGTCTGTTTATAGAGTTGATTGAGAACGATTTCCGCCTGAGCGTCCCGTTTTATCTCAATAACAATCCGCATTCCCCGACGATCGGACTCATCCCTGAGATCGGAGATGCCCTGTAATTTTTTATGCCGGACGAACTCGGCTATCTTCTCAAGCATCCGCGCTTTGTTGACCTGATAAGGAATCTCGGTCACGATGATCCGTTCGCGCCCCTTTTTGTCGGTTTCTATCTCGGTTCGGGCCCGCAGCCGGATAATCCCGCGACCGGTCATATAGGCCGAGGAGATACCTTCCCGGCCATAGATAAAACCGCCGGTCGGAAAATCGGGACCAGGCATGTGAGCCATCAGTTCAACCACCTGAATATCGGGTTTCCGGATGCAGGCGATCAAGGCATTCACCACCTCGGTAAGATTGTGCGGCGGGATATTGGTGGCCATCCCGACCGCGATGCCGGTGGAACCGTTAACCAGAAGGTTGGGAAAGCGGGCCGGCAGAACCAGCGGTTCCTGCAGGGACTCATCATAGTTGGCCCCGAAATCAACCGTATCCTTATTGATATCGGCCAACATCTCCCCGGCCAGACGATCCATCCTGATTTCGGTATAACGCATGGCCGCCGGAGCATCACCGTCAACCGAACCGAAGTTACCCTGACCATCAACCAAGGGATAACGCAGAGAGAAATCCTGAGCCATCCGAACAATCGTATCGTATACCGCGCTGTCGCCGTGAGGATGATATTTACCGATAACGTCACCGACCACGCGGGCCGACTTCTTATAAGATTTATTCCAGACGTTGCCGAGGTCATGCATCGCAAAAAGAACCCGGCGATGCACCGGTTTCAAACCATCTCGAACATCGGGCAGGGCCCGACCGATAATAACACTCATGGCATAAGCGAGGTATGAGCTTTTCATCTCATCCTCAATGTGTACCGGTTTCGCTTCCGGCAGCAGAACCTCGGTTGGTTCCATAATCATATTCCTTCTTCAAAAATTACAAACAGCGCGGACCCGGCCCGCACGATAAGGCATTTTCTCTAAAAATCAGGCTTACCTCAACCCCAGAACATCCTGCATATCATAGAGTCCGGGATCCCGTCCTTCAAGCCAGAGCGCGGCGCGCACGGCTCCGGCGGCAAAATTATCCCGGGAATGGGCCCGGTGAATCAGCTCGACCCGCTCACCCATACCGCCGAACATTACGGTATGTTCGCCGACTATGTCACCAGCCCGCAAAGTCTGCATTCCGATCTCCCGCCGGGTTCGTTCACCGGTAAACCCCTCCCGGGTAAAAACCGCATCCTGCGGATAGTCACGACCCAGAGTGTCAGCCACAATCTCTCCGAGACGCACCGCCGTACCGCTCGGAGCATCCTTTTTCAAGCGATGGTGCGCCTCCAGGATCTCGACATCAAAATCATCGCCGAAGATGCCCGCCACCTCAGCCGCGAGTTTGAAGAGAACATTAACCCCGACACTCATATTCGGCGCAAAAACCACCGGTATTTTTTTCGCGGCCAGCCTTATCTGCTCCCGTTCAGCCTCACTCATCCCGGTCGTGCCGATCACCATCGCCACAGATTCGGCCTGGGCCCACTCAAGGTTGGCCAGGGTCGCCTGCGGTGCGGTAAAATCGATCATCACGTCAGCTTTACTACCGGAAAGCCCGGCAAAACTGCCGACAAGCGGCACATCCAACCGACCGATCCCGGCGACTTCACCGGCATCCCGTCCCAGAAAAGGGTGTTCGGAATACTCCAGAGCCCCGACTACGCGGGCCCCATCCTGAGCACTCACCAAGCCAATAAGCCGCTTTCCCATTCGTCCGGCGGCCCCGGCAACAACAATCGAACGCATAAAAAATCTCCCTCAAAAACAGATGCGGGGATAAGCCCCGCAATCCAAAAATAAAGTTGTTGGCCCTCACCCGGGAACACTTCCTGAGACCGCAAACAGGTGTGCTTATCAGAGCTTTGCATAAGTTTCTTCATTCAGATACCTTTGCCTGCCAGCAAAGAACCTGTGAAGCACTTAACATTTTCTTGTCAAAAAACAAGAAAATAACCTGTAAGGCACTAATATTCAGACGGCCTGAGAGAACCCGTCTAAACATATAAAAAAAGGCAGGAAAAGTCAACTGTTAGTTGGCCGGAAACGGGGTTAAGCGGGAAAAAATTATTGGCAAAAGCTTAATCTTACATTATAGTCAAACTTATGCTTGCAAAAACCCGACTCCGACAGCATCAACACCGGGAACCGCGCCGCACCGGCGGCAAATTAATTTTCCTTCTCCTGCTCACAATTATCTGTATCGGAATTACACTGTTAAGCTGTGAACAATTTGAAGAGAAAAGGCTCACCCTAAAACCCGGCACCCTGACCGTCCTGACCCGGAATATTCCAACTGTCTATTATCAAGGCCCCGAAGGCGAAACCGGATTTGAATACGACCTTGTCAAAAACCTGGCCCGAGAGCTTAATCTCAAACTCAAAATCAAGGTTGCTGGCTCAATCAGTGAAATGCTGGCGGCAATGGCCGCCGACAACGCGGATATCGCCGCCGGTGCCCTGACCCGCACCCGGGAACGTGAACATCGCTTCACCTTCGGCCCGGATTACTACACGGTGCGCCAGCTGCTGGTCTACCGCCGGGGCGGCGCCCACCCACGGGATATCGACGACCTGCACAACTTTAACCTGCTCGTACCCGCCCGCAGCAGCTATGTTGAACGCCTCAAGGAACTTAAACCACAACATCCCTACCTCAAATGGCAGACCACTGACAGCCTGAGTTCGGACCAGCTGCTGGAAAAAGTCTGGCTCAGAAAAATTCCCTGCACGATTGTCGACTCCAACATCCTCGCCCTGAACCGACGTTACTACCCGGAACTGAAGGCGGCCTTCCCGATCAGTAAAGAGCAGCCTCTGGCCTGGATTGTAAATCCGAAACTTATCAAACTCCGCCACGAGATCAGATTATGGCTGAAAAAAATCAAACAAAACGGCCAATTCACCCAAATTGAGAAACGTTACTACTATACCGGTGAAGTAAACTTTGATTACGTCGACATCAAAGTTTTTATTCGACGGATTAAGAGCCGCTTACCAAAATTCAGAGAGTTATTTGAAAAATACGGCCGCAGATA
This sequence comes from Thermodesulfobacteriota bacterium, assembly GCA_024763535.1. Classification (GTDB taxonomy): domain Bacteria; phylum Desulfobacterota; class Anaeroferrophillalia; order Anaeroferrophillales; family Tharpellaceae; genus Tharpella. The sequence goes on along the minus strand of JANTFH010000024.1, from coordinate 13,516 downwards.
CAAACTTCCCTGGACCCTGCTGGCGGCAAAATCCTACCAGGAATCTCACTGGGACCCTGAAGCTACCAGCATTACCGGGGTACGCGGGATTATGATGCTGACCAATACCACGGCCCAGCAACTCGGGGTTGAAGACCGTTTAAACCCCGAAGATAGTATCCGGGGCGGGGCCGAATATCTACGCCAGCTTTTGGACCGGGTTCCCGAATCATATCCGGAAGCCGACCGTCTCAATGTCGCCATGGCCGCCTACAATATCGGCATTGGCCATATCTATGACGCCCGGCGTCTGGCCCGACAGCTGAACCTGAACCCGGATCGCTGGGCGACTCTGACGGAAGTTCTGCCGCTCCTGCGACTAAAAAAATATTATACAAAACTGAAATACGGCTATGCCCGGGGTCGGGAACCGGTACGCTATGTCAACCGGGTCAATAATTATCGTAATATTCTGGAAAAAAAACTGGGGCTTCTGGACAAAAATCGGGCCATCGGTTCACTGCTGAAAATCGACGCCGGTAAAGGGCTGTAACTACTTTACAGGCCGCCCTTTTTACTGGTTACCAGGGTTTCAACCTGCATCACCATAAACTTGTCACCGTCACCATCAATATGAATTAATGTCCCATAATCCTTACCGGTTTCTTGCAGGAAACTATTTAAGACATAGAGCGGCAGAGTTTCGTAATAGGCCGATGACAACTCGTAATCGAAACGGGGTAAATCCGTCCTCAGCGCCATGAGTCCGGCAATCGTGGAAGCCGGCAAACGCCGGGAAAATGCCAGGAAACTTTCCGCAGCAAGTTTTTCAATTAAAGTCTTTAACTGCGGCAAATTAAAACTCTCCGGATAGACAGACAATGCCGCCCGGGCACCTTCCGCCTCAGCTTTGATAAGCATCCAGTTACTACCCTCCCCCAACCGAATCGAGGACTCAACCCCGAGCAGTTTTTTCGCCAGTTCCTGATTTTCGGAATACTCATCAACCCCGCCCAGTAAAATTGCCGACTCCTGCTTTAATTCCAGAGCACTTTGTGCCAGCAAAAGAGCCATCTGCACCGTAAATTGTTTATGGGAGAGAAAAAGATTGGCCCCGGCAAGCTTAAGGTGGGAGGCGACATAGAAACCTGCGATATTACCGCCAAGGTTAACAAAATCAACCGGCTTCGACATCATTTTCTGGAAATAACGCTGATATCGTACGCGCTCGAAAACCGGGATATCGCCCTGGCCCGAGGTCATATAGATCGCGGTTTCCGGATCCAGCTTATAACCAGCAGCTGCTTGATGGGCACCGATGAGCGCCAGCTGAATAAAACGGTCAATCCGGCGATAACTTTTACCGGTAATTTTTTTCAATTCGCTTTTAAGATCGGGCAAAGCATTTCCCGGCGGCGGGTTATAAACAGCGGCGGCATGGATATAGATCATAAGCTGCTCTTTTCTATAACCAGTGAGCTGTTATTGCCCCCGAAACCGAAATAGTTGAGCATAAAAATCCCGCTCTCAATCTCCAATTTGGCCGAAAGAGGGGTATCGTTAAATTCACGGTCCAGAGGCGAAAAATTCGGGGAGACCGGCACAAAACCGGAATTTACCGACTCAAAGAGAAGCATAAGTTCAGCCACACCGCAGGCACCCAGTGTGTGACCAATATAGGGCTTTAACGAAAGATAGGGCGGCATTTGTGAAAACACCTTATAGAGCGCCCGCATCTCAGCCCGGTCATTAAGATCACTGGCGGTACCGTGGGCTTTGACCAGGGAGATATCTTCCGGCCGCAGACCGGTTTTCTGCAGAGCGCTCTGCATCACTCGGGCAAAACCGGATCCGTCAGCGGCGGCCCCGGTTACACTGGTAGTATCACAACCGCTTTTTCCGCCCCGAAACCGCCAGTCTGCCGCCATTATATCATCACGACTCAACAGACAGACCGCCACCGCCTCACCTAAGACAATACCACTGCGATCGTCGGCAAAGGGCCGGGCCGCCGCCGGAGAGAGCAGCTGCAGCAGGGCAAAACCCTCCAGAGTGGTCGGCGAATAGAGTTCCAGACCGAAAACCAGAGCATAATCGATAATCCCGCCGGCAAGCATTGAGGCAGCCCCCAACAGCGTGTTGGCACTTGAGGTACAGGCGGTGTTGTAGGTCAGAGCCGGACCGCCGAAACCGAAACGCTGCTGCAGGGCCGCCAGGTAATTGCCGCCACCAACCCGCTGCCGTTGACAACGGAGAGTAAAACTGTCATCCACCGCCTCTTCTATCGGTCGGGCCAAAGAGTAGTCGATTGCGGATGAGCCGAGAAAAAGTCCGACCCGCTCCGGGGCGGAGGATTTAAGTTCGGGGAAATTATACAGCAACTTTTCGCTAACCTGCTGCAGATAGCCGTCAACTATGGCATGATCACTAACCCGCGACCGCTTATCGATACGATAATAGGGATACTCAACCTTGTTACCGCCGACATTAACCGCAACCGCCGCCGGACAATTCGACCCCTGCCGCAGAGCAGCGATACGCTCCGAACGCTCACCTAAGGAGCACAACATCTCACCACCGCAGAGGGTGATCATAGCAACCCCCTACTCCGGCTGAATAAAGTCCGCCAGTTCGTTAATGGTTGTCACATGGCGGCGAAACGCCTTACTGTCCGACAACCGTATGCCGAACTGCTGCTGCAGCCCCATAATGATACTCAGAGCATCGAGCGAATCGAGATCGAGACCGCTGGCCTTTGAAAAGAGCATAACATTATCCGGTACCGCCGCCGGAATAATCTCATCCTCCTTCTCGCACTCTTCAATGATCATCTCTTTCAGGCGCAGTTTCAGCGCCGCATCCCGGGAACCTTTCATCTTAAATCACAAACTCTTAACTTTTCGTTCAAAAATCACCCCGGCCAGACACAGCAGAAAGAGCCCCAGAAAAACCAGTTTGCCGAATTCCGGCAGCACTGCCTGCGGCCCCAGACCGCGCAGGAAGAGATCAAGAAAACCGTCAAGTCCCCACGCCATCGGCGACATCCCGGCCAGCGACTGCATCACTTTGGGCATATAGAATGTCGGCACCATAACGCCGCCGACCGCCCCGAGAAGAATATTGATTATACCGCCAATCGTGGTCGCCTGCTCCACGGTGTCAAATACTACCGCAATAAGCATGGCGGTGCCGACCGCGGTCAGGCTGAGACCGAACGAAACCAGAAACAGACCGGAAATCGATCGCCCCAAAGTCAGGGCCTCGGCGCCGAAAAGCGGCACCACATACATACCGACGGCGATCATCAACCACATCTGCAGCTGATTGATAAGTATATAGGGCACTATCTTGCCCAGCAGCAGGGCCGGGGTTGAAACATTCATCGCCCGAAGCCGCAACAGGGTATTTTGACGCCGCTCTCCAATAAAGATAGTCGAGAGCGGGATAATCACAAAAAACATACCGAAGACAATCCACGACGGCACGCTCTGCTGGGTCGACGTCGGCCGCTGTCCCTTAAACCGGCCATTAAAACTCAGCTTTAAGAGCGCTTCCGGCGGTAATTCAAAACCCTTGAATTTATCCGCCGCCAAGGTCAAAACCGCTTCCGATAAAAGCGGAGTCAGCTCCTTTCTCAGGTTTTCGAGCCGCAACTGCTGAACGCCGTTCAGCAGCCTTGCCTGAAAAAGCTCGAGCATCTCTTTTTTGATATCGGCGGCAGCATAAAGCTTAAGCCGCCGCGGCCCTAATGCCACCCCCTGCCCCAGCTCTGCCGTAAACCCTGCCGGAATTTCAACGACGAAATCGAGTTCACCCCGCAGCGCCGTCTGCCGCCCGGCGGCATCCGTAAGCGAAATTTTTTCTTCATGCAGGCCTTTATCGACTTTCAAAAAGGAGCCGAGAGCCGCACTTTCCGCGGTTTTATCAAGATCTACGACGGCATAATCAACCAGGCTCCGCTCACTATTGAACGTATCTTTAAGCGCCATCGACATAATCAGAATAAAGATTGCCGGCATAATAAAGAGCGCGGCCAGCGCCTGTTTATCACGTAAGATCAGGCGAAACTCCTTGATAAGCAGCGCCTTAAACATCTGCGCCTCCGGCAGCTGTGAGACGCAGAAAAAGAGCTTCAAGATCAGTTGTTCCGTAACGAATCTCTTTGACAGCGATCTTCTCCCGCTCAAGAATTTCGAGCAGGTGCCCGATTCTGACGGCACTCTGCCGAGCCAGCAGCAAAGTTGCGCCATCGACCACTTCCAGATCTTCATAGCGCCCGGCAATTACCTCCAACTGAGGCCGGCTTGAATTAAGCAACGTAAAGATAACCGCATCGGTTTTCTCCTCCTGCAAAAGGCTTTCCAAGCGCCCCTGAAGCACGATCCGGCCGTGATCGATGATCGCAACTTCATCGCATATTTTCTCAATCTCAGGCAGATAATGCGAGGTATAGATTACGGTCTTTGCGTCATCTTTGCAGGCCCGGATGGTTTCTAAAATCTGATTTCTGGACTCAGGGTCGATGCCCACGGTAGGTTCGTCAAAGTAGAGAAGTTCGGGGTTGTTCAAGAGGCCGATCGCGATATTAAGCCGCCGCTTCTGACCCCCGGAGAGAGTTCCGGCCCGCTGATTCAGCATACCCTCCAGCCGGTTAACTGAAATTGCGTAGTCTAAATTTGCACGTAAAACAGCGCCGGATAGCTTCTGAATTCCGGCAAAAAAACGTAAGTTTTCAATCACACTCAAATTATCATAGAGCGCTAAAGCCTGAGGGATAAAAGCCGAGCGCCGGCGAATCGCACCAGGATTTGCTTTAAGCTCCAGTCCTAAAATTTCAATCTCACCCGCGTCAAAATCGAGCAGACCGTTCATAATTGAGACCAGAGTCGTCTTGCCGGCCCCGTTCGGGCCCAGCAGCCCGAAGATTACCCCCCTACCGATCTTAAGCTCAAGTTGGTCTAGAGCCCGAATATCACCATAAAACTTGCTGAGATTTTTGATTGCAATCATGGCGGTTCAGGATGAGGTAAATTTTCGATAAACCTGAGTTTCAGCAACGGCGATACTCTCAAGTTTTTTCTGCAGGCCGCAGAAATCTATCTCCTGGCGCTTTTTTCTGCGAATCGATTTGGCAATCATCAGCGCAAATTCACGCCACTGATCACCGACTGAAGTCATCATCAGGGAGCTGTCTTTAAGACTCTGATCATCCAGCAAATCTCCGGCCTCCTGCAGAAAGGAGGCGTAGATAAAACGAAAACCGGCCCCGCCGGTACCGATCTCCTCCTGCATGCGGACGACATGACCTAAAAAGAGCCGGGCGTAACGCCGATCTTTGGTTTCCAATCTGCCGATAGTTTTCGCCAGGGCATAAATGGCCCGGACTCCGGCTATCGGCACCGGTGTTTTCAACATCGCCCGGGCCGTTTTTTTGATAATCTTCGGGATGATCAGATTAAAATCAATCTCTTCCGGCAACGCCACCGGATAGTAGAGCAGACCCTTAGGAGCCAGCATGCCCTTGACGAAACGGGCCTTTTCCAGATCTTTGCTTAAACAGCGCACCGGATTTTCAAAAACCGGGTCACTGATCAGATATTCATCGCCGGCCTTGGCATAGACAATCAGGTTGTGAGCGTTGAAATGAAAACGCATATCCTCGGGGAAATAGGGAAGCCAGAAGACCGAACTCTGAAGACCGACAATCTGCCCTTTGCCGAGCAGACGGTCGAGAGCCGCGGTGCCCAGGTCGGGCCGGGAAAAGGTCGTCAGTTCCATCTTGATACCGAGATTTTTCTGCAGCCCTTTAATAATCGCTTTGGGCAGGCGCCGATAAGCGATCAGCGGCATACCGCCGAGCTTGACAAAGGGGATATAGGCAAACATCAGGGCCCCGGAGAGACCGAAAGCCATAGCTTCGGAAAGCGGCAGGCCGTAATGGGAAAGAAGCTGAGCCATAACCCCGCTTTCACAATGGGCCGCGTGCTGATGCTTAAAAGGGATATCCGGTTTAAGCACGATCGGGCCTTACCGCCGGCAGACGTTTAAGCTCATCAACCTTGAGTCCCAAGGCTTCGGCATAACGGGCCACGGTTTTAGGCGGCAATTTTGCGAACACTTCCGCTTTCAGATGCCGTTTCAGCCGCCATCTGCCAATCCCGCTGGCCTGAGAGAGAAGATCAATATCCATTCTCCGGTCAAACATATGAAAATAGAGCGGGGCCGCGGCCCCGGCCGCCACCCGATCATAGGCTTCAACGGCCCGGCGGGCAAGTTCATCAACGGCCTGCAGGGTCGCTTCGGCCTCGGCCTCCCAGCCGCTTGACGGCACAATCTCATAACGGCCGTCGCAACCCACCGCGTAGATCGCTTTACGGGTATCGGTCAAGGTTGAAACCTCGTCCTGAGGCACGGCCTTACTCTCCATTCAGACCACCGTCATTTGCATAAATGCGGTTGAAAAACGCCCGCTTTCAGGGACAAAGCAGAGCAGCTTCTCCCCCTTTTGCAGACGCCCGGAATTAAAAAACTCTTCCAACATAATATAGATTGATGCCGAACCCGTATTCCCCTTGCTCTCCAGGTTGGTAAACCATTTCTCCGCCGGAATCGGGCAATTAGCTTCTTGAAGCCCGGCAGCCACCTTTTCGCGAAAAAAATCCGATGAATAGTGGGGCAGAAACCAGTCAATCTCAGAAGCCGAAAATTTACCCGCCGCCAGCAGTTTTTTGAGCGGTTTAACCACTGTATATTCAACAATTTTCTCATTCAGCAGTTTAACATCCTGTTTCACGGCAAAAAGCGACTCATCCAGCCAGGCTTTAGGCTCATACTCCCGCCAGCCTCTAAGAGTTCCATCTTCAAGTTTTTCCGCGCCCCCGTACATGCAGGGCTCAAGTTCGTTGGCATAGGAGTTCTGCCAGATCCAGTCAATCCGCAGCGAGATTCCGCCTGAGTTCGACTGGTTGCTCATCCAGACAGCTCCGGCCCCGTCACTTAACATCCAGCGCAGAAAATCTTTCTCAAAGGCGATTACCGGCTGCTCTGCAAGCTGCCGGAGCCGGGCCTCAATCTCGTCGGAAAAATTGCTCTCGCGTAACAGCGACGAAATATTTTCCGAACCGGTAGCCACCGCATTTTGACTCTCACCGGCGAGAATCGACAGATAACCATATTTGAGCGCCATGGTTCCGGCCAGACAGATGCCGGCGGTACCGACCACTTCGCAGGGTGGGTTTTTAAGTTCCCCGTGCACCATCAGGGCGTGATTCGGCAGTAATTGATCCGGCAGAGTCGTACCGCAGACTAATAGCTCTAGTTGACGCAGATCGCACCCCTGTTCGCTCAGAGCACGAATTGCCGCCGCCGTCAACTCGGCGTTGCTATGAGTTACGGCGCCGGTTACCGGATCAATCGCATAATATCTCGATTTAATCCTGTTGCTGCGCAGAATCAGGCGCCGCACCCGGGAGGGACGCTCCCCCACCTGGCCCAGCACCGCTTCCATCGCCTCATTGGTAACTGCTTCATTCGGCAGATATGCCGCAATCTTATTTATATATACCTGGGGCAAGATATTATCCTTGAAAGCAACTCACCGACCCGAAGGCAGTTCGTAGGCGGCAACCGCCTGATCGATGGTTCTTTTTCTAAATGGGTAGAGACAGCGTCTAATCAGAATATTAAGCGGCACCACGGTTACAATCATCATCAAAAGAAAGATACAATAGATTGTAATAACCGGCTTTCGGGCCGGTGATCCTGAGGGACCCGCTTTTTTAATCAACTTACTCCAGATCTTAAAACTGCGGTGCGCGATCCGCTCGGAGGCAATCAGTTTACCCTCAACATTTACGGCCCCAAGCCCGGCCAGCAGCGAGCCATCACCCTTTTCCAGATCATCTTTCAGCGCCCCCTCCAGCCGCCTACCGAAACGGGAAGCCGCAGCCACCTCCTCTGCGGCGATGCCGGCCCGGGGAAAACCCCAGAAAGCCTCTTTGTTGCCGGTCAAAAGCCAGCGCGGCGTCGTCACAAAGGTAGAGATAGATTTGCCCTGATCCGTCAACACCACATTATCCAGCAGACGGGCCCCGAGATCTTTGAGCAGAGCCTTCACCTTCTCCTGAGCCAGCAGCCACATATCCCGACAGGCGATAACCGTAATTACCGGTTTTCCCGAAAACAGGTTTCGCGCCTGAGGGCTCTGCAAAAAACCGGCAACCGGAATTGAGGGAGAAAGAAACCAGACCGTGTAACCGAGAATAATCAGATCGTAATCCGCCGCCGGTTCAAGCTCCTGCAGCGGGCAGCCGTCAAGATCAACAGCCTCAGGAAAGATATTGAGAAAAGTATAAAAAGGCCACGGATAGGGGTACGGTTCCAGCGGTTCAAGAGCCCGCCAGTCACACTTAATTGCCGCTGATTCTTCCAGCGGAGCCGTAATGCTCGCCAGAACATCTTTCAGTTGACCGCTTTGCGAATAGTAGAGTACCAGAACTTTTTTCATAAACAGTTTGTCCGCAGCGGAACAATTCACCAAGAAATAGGGGGTTGAAGAACCGTAGCTATCAGATACAACCTGAACCGGAAACCACCGGCGGCCCCGCCTTTTACAACAAATTCACAATTTCAACAACCATGAAAATGCCCTTAAGGACAAACCGTTAAATAGTTGTCAAACAATATAGGGAATAAACATCTTCGTACGGCAGATATAATCGAGATAGTCGGGGCCGAAAAAAGAGAGATTTTCACGTTCTTCCACCCGGGCGGCAAAAATCACAAAAACCGTAACCAGCAGAATCAGGACGATACTCAAAAATGTGACATGTTTCAGGAAAGCCCCCCAGCCTAAGAAAAGCAGCGAGGCATACATCGGATGCCGGATATAACCATAGAGGCCCTCATCGACAATCTGTACGGTATTTTCAAAGGTGTGATTTTCCGGCATGGCCGGCCGTTCCGCCTGCCCGCCGAGGCGCCGCAACAGGGAAAATGATTGGATAATTAAATAGATCGAAATCCCGAGCAGCAGCCATGAGAGCAGATGCTGCGGCGTAAAAGGAGCGCTGAACCAATAAGGCTGATTCAACAGAACGAGTATCAGGATACTTTCAAAAACAAAAAACCGGTAGAAGCCGTGGGCCTCAGAATTTTTCAACGCCCGCCGGGAAAAACGTACCAGCAGAATGGTGCCGATAACAAACAGAATAATCCGTAACACGTTGAACTCCGGAACCCTTACGGGTGTCTTGAAAAATTACTGCTGAAATATATTTCCGGCTGACCGAAACCCTGGAAGTCATCAACTCGATAATACCCGCAGACGGTCGGCGGCTGCCTGCAGGGTGTCTTCGGTTTTACAGAAACAGAAACGCACCTGGCCGCTGTCGGCCGAATCCTGCGGCAGGAAACTTACTCCGGGCACAACGGCCAGCCCCCTCTCTTTTACCAGGTAGTGAGCGAAATCGAGATCGCCAAGTTCACTTAGATTCCTGAAATCAGCCATTATATAGTAGGCTCCCGACGGAATTTGACAATGAAAACCGGCACCCGTCAGAACCTCCAGGAGAAAATCCCGTTTTCCCTGATAAAACTTCGCCAGATCGTGATAATAGTCAATCTCACAACCCATCATAACCGCGGCCGCTTCCTGCAGCGGGGCCGGCGCCCCGACCGTGAGAAAATCGTGAATTTTACGAATACCGGCGGAAATTTCCGGCGCGGCGATACAGTAACCGATGCGCCAGCCGGTAACACTGTAGGTTTTTGAGATACCGTTAATCGTAATCGTACGCTCAGCCATCCCCGGCAGGGTTGCCAGCGGCAGATGGGCCACCCCGTCATAGAGAATGTGCTCGTAGATCTCGTCGGTAATCGCCAGAACGTCATAACGACAGCAGAGTTCGGCAATCACCCCCAGTTCAGCCTGAGAAAAAACCTTGCCGGTGGGATTGTGAGGCGTGTTGATAATAATTGCCCGGGTCTTATCCGTAAAGGCCGCCTCCAGTTCCAAACGATCGAAACTCCAGTCCGGAGCCTTGAGTTCAACATAACGGGGAACGGCACCGCAAATAATCGCATCGGGACCGTAATTTTCATAAAACGGGGCAAAGATTATAACCTCATCGCCGGGATCGACCACAGCCAGTAGAGCCGAGATCATCGCTTCAGTCGCCCCGCAGACAACCGTAATCTCGGTTTCACCGTCAATCTCCAGACCGTAAAAAGCCCGCATCTTGGCCACAATCGCGGCCCGCAGAGATGGCGACCCCCAGGTAATTGCATACTGATTAACATCAGCCATAATCGCTCTGCAGGCGGCCTCTTTAATCGCTTCCGGAGCGGGGAAATCGGGAAATCCCTGGCTCAGGTTTACCCCGTCATATTCACGACAGAGCCGTGTCATTCCCCGAATTACCGATTCACCGAAGGATTGGGCCTTCACCGACTCACGATTTTTTAGCAACATGAAAACCTCTAAAAAAGCTTTGCAGCAGGAGATTACAGGTTATAAACATAGACCGTCTAAATCCGGCCGGAAAAGATTGCCGATTGCCGCTGTCAGCGGGTGTCGGTTGCCAAAAAAGCGTTATCCCAATCCTTCCAGACGGCTTCATAGCCGGCGGCGGAGATGAGTTCGGCGATTTCGGCGGGGCTGCGGTGGTCGCTGATGGCAAACTGTTCACCTTCGTCGCTGTGATCGCTGTAACCGCCGGGGGCGGTGCAGGAGCCGGCACTCATCTGGGTGATGCCTAAAGGCAAAAGATGGTTTCGCAACTCTTCACTTTCACGGGTTGAGAGAATCAGCCCGGCATCGGGAATCAGGAGACGACAGGCACAGATAAACTGGGTCAGCTGCCGGTCGGAGACCAGAGAGCGCGGTGCAAAACCGCCTTCGGTCGGACAAATCCGAGGAAAAGAGATCGTAATCTGGGTGCGCCAGAACTTCCGGGCTAAATAGAGGGCGTGCAGACCGGCATAGAAAACATCGGAAAGAGAGTCGCCGAGGCCTAAAAGAGCGCCGACACCGATCCGGCGGAAACCGGCTTCTCCGGCTGCGGCCGGGGCCTGCAGACGAAAGTTGTAGTTACTTTTCGGGCCGTAGGGGTGCAGCTCACGGTAGAGTTTAAGATCGTAGGTCTCCTGATAGAGGGTCAAACCGTCAACCCCAGCTTTAACCATCCGGGAATAGCCTTCCCGATCCATCGGAAATACCTCGATTGAGACCGAGCCGCAGAGCGGTTTTACCACCTTGACCGCGGATTCGAGATAGTCAATCCCGGCAACCTTGGGGGCCTCGCCGGTCAGAAGCAGCATATGGCGAAAGCCGAGATCCCTGAGAACTTGAGCTTCATCAGCAATCTCGGAAAATGTCAAAGTGCGGCGCGGCAGGTCATTTTCGGCGTTAAAGCCGCAGTATTTGCAGCCGTTGGCGCACTCATTCGAAAGATAGAGCGGAGCATAGAGCAAAATTATCCGGCCGAAACGCTGCCGGGTCAATTTATGGGCTTTGACGGCCAGTCTTTCCAGCTGATCGTCACTGATCTCAGGCGATAAAAGAAGAGCGAAATCATCGGGCCGTAAACGCGGCCGCTGCAGAGCCCGCTCAATCTGATCCGGGGTGGCGGAAAGGATTTTATCCCGGATTTCAGCCTGGGGAAATTGTTCAAGTTGTTCGAGAAAACTCATCAATCATCCCTCAAAAAACCGGTCAGCGGACTTGAAGCTTCGGCTTTATCCCGCTGCGGCCCGAGACCGGCAAGAAAGGCTTCGCGGCCGGCTTCGACCCCTTTTTTGAAGGCCCGGGCCATCGCCGCCGGATCAGCCGTATCGGCCAATGCCGTATTGACCAATACCGCGTCAGCTCCCATCTCCATTGCTTCAGCCGCGTGTGAAGGCGCCCCGAGACCGGCATCAACGACCACCGGCACGGTTGCCTGTTCGATAATGATACCGATATGATCGCGGGTACGCACGCCCCGGTTGCTGCCGATCGGCGAACCTAACGGCATTACCGTAGCCACCCCGACCTCCTGCAGGTGTTTTGCCAAAACCGGATCGGCCGGCATATAGGGCAGGACGACAAAACCGTCTTTAACCAGAATTTCGGCAGCTTTCAGGGTTTCAATCGGATCCGGCAGCAGATAGTAGGGATCCGGGGTTACTTCAAGTTTGATCCAGGGATCACAACCGGCAGCCCGGGCGAGACGGGCAAGCCGCACCGCCTCTTCGGCATCGCGGGCGCCACTGGTATTCGGCAGCAGCAGATAACGTTCCCGATCGATATGGGAAAGCAGTGAATCTTTCGGGTTGTCAATATCGACCCGGCGCAGGGCGACCGTCACAATCTCGCAGCCGGAGTTCTCCAGGGCCGCAACCATGGCTTCGTTCGAAGCAAATTTACCGGTTCCGGCCAACAGGCGCGAAGTAAACGTGCGCCCGGCAATTATCAGTTTATCCATAATTATATCCTTGCATGTTTCAGGTTGAGGGCCCGGCTCATCTCAACCGCCGCCGACAAACTGGATTATCTCTAAAGTATCGCCGTCATCAAGCTGAATGTCAACATATTTGTCGGCAATTAAAATTTCTCGATTTAATTCAACCACCACCGGTTTTTTATCCAGATCAAGCCGCAAAAGCAGCTCTGCGACATTCAGCGGGGCGGCAAAGGTTTTATTTTGTCCATTGATAATCAGGTTCATTTTTATCCTTTCTAGGAGACTGTCCGAGAGTAGGATTTTTTTCTCAGAGCAAGGCATTTTTTGTAAATAAGCGCAGGCATACACCTAGTATTTCGAGCATTATTTGCAAAAAATAACGCAGTTATGGGGAAAAAAGACATTTTTGGACAGCCTCCTAGGGTTCCTCTCCCAACAGCAGCCGTAATACCGCATTAGCCTGATGATGGGCGGCGATACCGACCCGGGGAGCCATCAAACCCCGGCCCGGCTGGGCGGCGGTGATGCCGTCACCACAGATATAGAGATTTTTTGCAGCTTTTCGGGTTGAGATCATATTGGCCGGGGCGAAACCTGCCATTCCCGAAGCGGCAACCAGCGGTATCTGCGGAAAATTGCGCAAAAAATGGCTGATAAGCATCGTTTTCTGGTCGGCATCATCAAAGGCTTCAACTAATATATCGACCCCGGAAAAAAAATCTTTAAGATTATCCGGGGTGATTTTTTCATAAATCGCGCGAAACTCAACCCCGGGATTAATCCGTCTGACGGTCTTCTTAAGAGCCGTAACCTTGGGCATCCCGATTTGATCGATAAAGTAGTACTGACGATTGAGATTGGAGGTCTCAACCAGATCAAAATCGGCCACCACCAACTCTCCAATCCCGATCCGGGCGAGGGCGACCGCAACATTGGAACCCAAACCGCCGGCTCCGGCAACCCCGACCGTAGCCGCTTCTATTTTTGCCTGAACCTCCGGCGTATGCCGGGCAACAAGCTCAGCTTCAAGTTCTGCGACGGATATCGGCATTAAGACTTTTCCCAACTTTCAGATTTACGGTGGCACTCACAGC
>JANTFH010000023.1 GCA_024763535.1 Thermodesulfobacteriota bacterium | reverse complement strand
TTGGTCTTTTCTGAAAATAGCTAATTAGAATAGTCATTTGCAATCTTCGCTTGGCGCGCAAAATACTCACTTGGCACCATTTTAATAGGTATCAACACTTAATTTAGTTTGCTGTTTCAGGATTTTTTACGATTCTATTTGACAAGAGTGTGAAAATAGTGTCAATCATAACCTGTTTTATGAGGTTTCTTTAATCTATAGAAATCTCCGAAGTAGTATTAAGATCGTTTGAGTTTCGGTTGTTAACAGTACTCTATAATATGTTTTGATTTTTTTCGCTTCTAATTCGGAAGTCGTAGTAAATGTAGGTTAAGGGATAAATATAATGAATCGTGAGTTTTACAAAATTTTTAAGAATTATCAGGAGATAGCGGTACGTTATGATGATAAATGCCAGGCCATATGGTGTTATTATAACCCCAGTCCGCGACCCTGTTTTTCCCTGATGGTTCTTGAGGAAGCGCGTCAGATTCAACAGAGTATTATCGATTTTTTTGATACTTTTGATGATGTGGAAGAATCACCTATCCGTTATCTGGTTACGGCGTCGCAGGTGCCGGGGGTCTTCAATCTAGGTGGAGATCTGGGTCTGTTTGTCAAGCTGATTAGAGAAAAAAATCGTTCCCTTCTATTAGATTATGCTAAACAGTGTGTTGAAATATGTTATCTCAATGCGGTTAATCTAAACTTGCCGATTACAACTATAGCTTTGGTTGAAGGTATGGCCTTGGGTGGTGGCTTCGAATCTGCTTTGGCAAATAGTGTGTTGATTGCTACTGATGATGCAGAGATGGGGTTCCCCGAGATTCGTTTTAATCTTTTTCCTGGTATGGGGGCGTATAGTTTGTTGGCACGGATCGTGGGGATAACTACCACCGAGAGTATGATCTCTACCGGTAAGATTTACGGCGCCAGGGAGTTGTATGATAAAGGAGTAGTAACTTACCTGGCCGAATCAGGACAGGGTTACGAGAGTGTGAGCAATTTTATCCGTCAGCATCTGCGGGCCAATAATGGGCGGCAGGCTTTGCAGCAAGTGCGTCAACGTTACCATCCGGTTGATTACCAAGAGTTGGAGGATATTACATGCATATGGGTTGACGCCGCTCTTCGGCTTAAAGATAAAGATTTGCGGATGATGGAACGTATTGTAAATGCCCAGATGGCCAAGATCGAGCAACAGAAATCTGGGGCAGAAGCATTGTTGAGAACTGTTCAGGATCGTCGTTTTGTCTCTGAAGATATCTCCTTTCCGTTGACAGACTGGGCTGGAGATGTGGTCGTCCGTGAGCGTCGTGAAAATCGTGATCGTCGATTATTTAATTCATAGTTAGCTTGATCAATACACCCAATTTATACCTAATTTTTTTCTCATATAATTTCTAACATACTTACTTTGAAAGTGAGTATCATGAAGCCTTTTTTAAGCTGGATATAGTCATCTCTTAACCATATTTGTTTATCCTATCTAAGTTCTTGAGATTAAATATGCCTGACAAGTTGAAACAGCAGGATAGAATTAAACAGAAAATAGAGCTTGACCGATTGGATTTGCTGTATAGACAATCAAGAAGTGCAATCTTGACACTTGTCGCAATTTGTACTCTCTACCTCTATCTGATTTCCGCTTATTACCCACCGTTTGTGTTATTATCCTGGTATGCTGTTTTCATTGTGATTGCCATTTGTCGTTTGTGGTTGACGGCAAGCTATAACCGGCACAGAAGAAGCGATTCTTCCATCTCAATAAACTTATGGCTGAAACTGTTTCGGGTCGGTATTTTTGCGACCGGTTTTACTGTCGGTAGTCTCAACTTTTTCTTTTTCCCGTATAATTTACCCTCATATCAGATTTTTGCAATAATGTTTTCTGTGGGGATTACGGCTGGAACAGTTACAATGTTGCCGGATTTTTTTTCATTTATTGTCTATCTGGTGACCTTGATGTTGCCGGTAACAATTCAAGTTGTATTTATTGGTGACCGTCTTCATTCCGGGGTTACGGCCATGATTTGTATCCTGGCTTTTTTCTTCATTAAATTCAGTCGTGAATTTATCAACACTTTTGATCTATCCATGCGTCTGCGTTATGAAAACAGAGATCTGATTGAAGATCTTGAGTTTGAAAGAAACCGCCTCAATAACCGTTTGGGACGGATTCTCAACGATAGTTCGACTGAGATCTTTGTGGTGTCCGCGGATACACTTGATTGTCTTCAGGTTAATATGGGAGCGATCGAAAATCTGGGTTATTCCGAACCCGAATTTGCCATGATTAATCTTCTCGATATATTTGTCGGGCTGAGTCGGGAGGAGTTTGATAAATTGGTCAAGCCCCTGTACGAAGGTACCCAGGGGACGGTCTATTTTAACGGCTCGAATCGGCGTCAGGACTTCAGCACCTACCCGATTGAAGCGCGGATACAGCTCTCCACCGTAGAGAATCCACCGATCATTATTGTCAATGCTCAGGATATTACCGAACGCAGCCGCTGGGAGGATAGACTGGTTTACCAGGCCAACTATGATCAGTTGACCGGTCTGTTTAACCGTCACTATATGCAGTCATTTATGGATTCCGCTTTTGTCAGAGCCCGGCGGGCTCGGCAGAAAGTGATACTGCTTTTCATGGATATTGACAACTTCAAAAGTATTAATGATACCTTAGGCCATGCTACCGGGGATGAGGTCTTAAAACAGACCGCCGACCGTATCCGGGCCCTGCTCAGGGAGAGTGATACTCCGTCACGTACCGGCGGAGATGAGTTTACAATCCTGCTTGAAGGTCTGGAGGAGACCCGTCATGCCGAGATTGTCGCCCGTAAACTGGTGGATATCTTCGTCAAACCATTTGTGGTTAGGGGGCGCGAGATTTTTGCTACAGCCAGTATCGGTATCAGTGTCTATCCCGATGATGGTGAAACGCTCGATCAGCTTATGCAGTATGCCGACATGGCCATGTACAAGACAAAGGAGCTAGGCCGTAACAGCTACAGTTTTTTTTCTCAGGAGATGTGCCGGGTTTCGGAAGAACAGGTACGGATTACTAATCATCTACGTAACGCCCTTGTCAATGGAGAGTTGTCACTCGTATATCAACCTAAAATCAGTCTTGACACCGGCCGGATTGTCGGGGCCGAAGCGCTCTTGCGCTGGTACAATCCCGATCTGGGTCAGGTCTCCCCGGCAAAGTTTGTACCGCTGGCCGAAAATATGGGTTTTATTGAGGGTATCGGCCGCTGGGTGCTTGAAGAGGCTTGTCGTGAGGCTTCGATCTGGCAGACACTTTCTTCACATCCGCTGCAGATCTCGGTGAATGTTTCTCCCCAGCAGTTTAGAGCCGGTACTCTGCTGCAAACGGTTACTGAGACGTTGTCGAAAAGTGGCCTGGCGAACAATCTGCTGGAGTTGGAGATTACCGAGAGCCTCTTGCTGCAGGATTCCGACAAGCCGATTAATGTGTTGCAGCTTCTGCATGGAAAAGGCGTGCGTTTAGCCCTGGATGATTTTGGTACCGGCTACTCCTCTTTGAGTTATCTGAAGCAGTTTCCTTTGCAGGTTTTGAAAATTGACCGCAGTTTTATAAGCGATCTCGACAGTAACCAGAGTAGTAGAACCCTGGTCAAGGCTATTGTGGCAATGGCGCACAGTCTGAATCTGGAAGTTGTTGCTGAAGGTATTGAAGAAAAGGTTCAACTTGATTATTTACGTCAGCTGGAGGTTGAGCTGATTCAGGGTTACTATTTCAGCCGGCCCGTCCCCGCGGATGAATTTCATCACCTCCTGCAGAACTGGACACCGGTTGTCTGATACGGTTCAGAGTCTGTTACGATTCCACATTTTTTTTACCTGCCTTGACCGTCATACTGTTTGCAGTTTCAGGTCTTCCGGCTTCATTCCTGCTCTGTAACCGGGGAATATCTATCTCCCCCAAAATCATAACGAGGACTCAGGTTTGTTCAGCTGATATTGTTTTGGTTGAGAGGCTGATTAAAATACTTTATTTAAGATGAGAAGTATAGTAATATACCCGGCCTCACGAGAGGTAACCAACTTTTTAAACTTCAATTCAACAAGTGCGCATCTAATTAGTACGGTAATAACTTATGGAATATTTTGATATCTTGAACGTTGTCGGCAACACGCCGGTGTTGCGTCTGGCAAAAATCTCCGAGATTCCTGTTTTTGCCAAGGCAGAATATCTTAATCCCGGAGGCAGTGTCAAGGACCGGGTCGCGAAGTATATGATCACCAGGGCGGAAAAACGGGGTCTTCTAAAACCGGGTTCAACCATTGTCGAAGCAACCTCAGGCAATACTGGAATTGCAGTGGCTTTTGTCGGGGTGCATCGGGGTTACCGGGTAATCATCGTGATGCCGGAAGATATGAGTGAGGAACGGAAAAAAATCATTAAAGCGCTTGGCGCCGAGCTGGTTCTGACACCCTCACGGGAGAGTTTGACCGGTTCGGTAAACAAGGTGAAAGAGATTGCCGCCGCTATTGAGGGAGCACATATCTTAGGCCAGTTTGACAACTCCGATAATCCTGAAGTTCACTATCGGACCACTGGTGCGGAACTGTGGAAGCAGCTTGAGGGTAATATTGATATCTTTGTTGCCGGGGTCGGGAGCGGCGGTTCCTTAGGCGGTGTCGGCCGCTTTCTCAAAGAGCAGAATCCCGAGGTTAAGGTGGTGGCGGTAGAACCGGAAAATTCGGCCGCACTGTTAGGCCAGGAGCCGGGATTGCACCAGATCCAGGGTATCGGGGACGGTTTTGTGCCGCCGGTTCTGGATGTCTCCCTGATCGATGAGGTTGTTACCGTAAGTGATGATGATGCTATCAGTACCGCCCGTAATCTGGCGCGTCTTGAAGGCACTCTGGTTGGTACATCTTCCGGCGCCAACGTCTGGGCGGCTATGAGAATGACGGAACGATTCGGCCCGGATAAGCGGGTTGCAACCATTTTACCGGATCGGATTGAACGCTATTTCAGTACTAGTCTCATTTAATCGTTTAATCCCGCAACACAGCGGGCTTTGGGGATTGTTGAACTTATGAAACTCTATAACTGCTCTCTGGAGAGTCTTGGAGAACAACTGGCTAAGGGTGAAATCTCTGCGGTTGAGCTGACCCGTTCGCTGCTCGAGCGGATTTCTGCAGTTGATGATGTGATCGGCTCCTATCTGACGGTGGATGCGGAAGGGGCTCTGGTTCAGGCTGAGGCTGCCGATTTGCGGCGGCGTCAGGGCGATAATGTGACCCGGTTGACGGGAATTCCTATCGCCTTGAAAGATCTTATTTCAACCGTCGGCCTGCCAACAACCTGTGCTTCGAAAATGCTGGCCAGTTATCGTCCTGAGTATGATGCCACGGTCGTCAGCCGTCTGCGCCAGGCGGGAGCGGTGATTACCGGTAAACTCAATATGGACGAATTTGCAATGGGTTCTTCAACCGAGAACTCGGCTTTTCAGAAGACCTGTAATCCCTGGGATCTGGAGCGGGTGCCGGGCGGCTCGAGCGGCGGTTCTACTGCGGCCGTAGCGGCAGCCACCGCGATTGCAACTTTAGGCTCGGATACCGGTGGTTCAATCAGGCAGCCGGCATCTTTCTGCGGGGTCGTCGGTATGAAACCGACTTATGGGCGGGTCTCACGTTATGGTCTGATCGCCTTTGCCTCATCTCTGGATCAGATCGGTCCGGTGACCCTTACGGTTGCCGACAGCGCTCTCCTGCTCGGGGTGATTGCCGGTTATGACGAGCGGGATTCAACCTCGGTTGATACGCCGGTAGTTGACTACTATAAAAATTTGAAAAAGGAGATTAATGGTCTCAAAGTCGGTTTGCCGCTGGAGTATCTTGGAGCCGGACTTGATCCTGAAGTTGAGACGGCGGTGCGTTTAGCCTGCAGCCAGTTGAGTGCGGCCGGAGCTCTTATTGATGAAAGCGTCTCTCTGCCGCATACCGATTACGCGGTGGCCAGCTACTACCTGCTGGCGACGGCTGAAGCCAGCTCGAACCTGGCCCGTTATGACGGGGTTAAATACGGTTTCCGGGCGGAAGGGGCTGAGGGCTTGCTTGAGATGTATAAGAAAACCCGGGCACAGGGCTTCGGAGACGAGGTGAAACGGCGGATTATGCTGGGTACCTACGCTTTGTCGTCGGGTTACTATGATGCCTATTATCGCAAGGCCCAGCAGGTTAGGACCCTGATTACCCGTGATTTCGACAAGGTTTTCGCTGACTGTGATGTGATTGTCGCTCCGGTCTGTCCGACTCCGGCCTTTGCTTTCGGCGAGAAGATTGATGATCCTCTGGCGATGTATCTTTCGGATATCCTGACGATTCCGGTCAACCTGGCCGGTCTGCCCGCGATCTCGGTTCCCTGCGGCTTTACGAAATCGGGGTTGCCGATTGGTCTGCAGATAATTGCCAGACCTTTCGCGGAGGAGACTTTGCTTAATGTTGCCTGGCAGTATGAACAGTTGGGCGGCTGGTGCGGCCGGCGGCCGGAATTAGAGAAGAAGGTAGGGTGACGGTTATGGATTATGAAATTGTTATCGGCTTGGAAGTCCATTGCCAACTTTTGACCAAAACCAAGATTTTCTGCGGCTGTTCGACCGATTTCGGCAATCCGCCAAACCAGAATACCTGCCCGGTCTGTACCGGGATGCCCGGGGCTCTGCCGGTATTGAATCGCAAGGTTGTAGATTTTGCCATTCGGGCCGGTCTGGCAACTAACTGTTCGATTACGTCGTCAAATATTTTTGCCCGGAAAAACTATTTTTATCCCGATCTTCCCAAAGGTTATCAGATATCGCAGTTTGAGCTGCCGATCTGTCTTGGCGGCTATCTGGATATAGAGGTTGAGGATGAGACAAAACGTATCGGTATCACTCGTATCCATATGGAGGAGGATGCCGGCAAACTGGTCCACCCGGAATATGAACACGGGGTCAGTTTTGTCGATTATAACCGGGCCTGTGTCCCTCTGATTGAGATTGTCAGTGAACCGGATATGCGAAGTTCCGCTGAAGCTGTAGCTTACCTTAAAGCCCTGCGTGATATTATGGTCTATCTTGAGGTCTGTGACGGTAATATGGAGGAGGGCAGTTTCCGCTGCGATGCCAATATCTCCCTGCGGCACTGGGGGGCGCCTGAGTTCGGCATCCGGGCCGAATTGAAGAACATGAATTCGTTTCGCAATGTTCAGCGGGCGATCGACTATGAAGTTGAGCGTCAGCAGGACATCCTGGATGGCGGGGGTACGGTAGTTCAGGAGACCCGTCTCTGGAATGTAGAGCGTGGAATTTCAATGTCGATGCGGGGCAAGGAAGAGGCTCATGACTATCGCTATTTTCCTGACCCTGATCTTCTGCCGGTGGTTATCGATGATTCCTGGGTTGATGAAGTTCGGCAGAGTCTGCCGGAGTTGCCGGCGGCCAAGCGTCGACGTTTTGTCAGCGATTATGGTATCCCTGAGGCCGATACCGAGGTGTTGACAGCGGATCGTGATCTAGCCGACTATTTTGAAGCAGCAGTGGAGATTTTCCCTCAGCCGAAAGCGATTGCCAACTGGATTATGGCTGAGTTGCTGAAATTCTTAAACGAAGACAGGATCGGTGTTGCAAATTGTCCGGTTACGCCGCGGGGTCTGGCGGAGCTGTTGATGCTGATAGATGATGGTACGATTAGCGGTAAAATAGGAAAGCAGGTCTTCTCTCAGATGTTTAGTGCTGGGGATAACGATCCGAAACAGATTGTGGCGGATAAAGGCTTGGCGCAGATGTCCGATGCCGGTGAGCTGGTTGCCATGATCGATGAGATTCTCGCCGCCAACGCCGACAAGGTTAAAGAGTATCAGGCCGGTAAAACCAAGATGTTCGGGTTTTTTGTCGGGCAGGTGATGAAAAAGAGCAAAGGGCAGGCTAATCCGCAGATGGTCAATGAACTAATTAAAGAGCGTATCGGCTAAGTATTTTTCTTTTTTGTTGCGGGGGGGCAACGGTTTATTCATGTTGCCTTATGATCTTTAGTTTTTATAGTCATTTACCCTTAGTAACAGGAAAGATCAGAGTAGTTGATAAACCGTTCGAAGGGACTTCTATGACGCACTTGTGTGCTATTCTTGTCTCGTAAATTGAAAGATGTCAATAACTTTACCGGTGCTGTTTTTTAGTTATTTTTTCTGGTTTGAGTTCTGTGCGGGGTTCTGTATATTATTGCGATTTGTTTTATAACTATGCTGAAAACCATACAGCAGGCTTGACTTTTATTATATGAATAACTATATATATCGATATTTATTTATTCTCTCTGCCGGGTAGAGGTTGGATTTTATACCGATTAATAGAAGTGGATTTTAGACAACTGGCATTAAAAATGCTGTATATTTTAGTGTCGGCTTGAAGACCTGCATATGTTTTTTTACTGTATTTTATGCAGTGCTGCATGTCCGGATAGAAGTGCCATCAGTGATTAATAAGTAATAATTCTCCGGGCTGGACTTGAGATGGCTGAAAATATTTATAACAACTGGAAGGTTAATATTTTATGTTTTTTCAGAGAACCCTGAAGAAAGAGATCTCCTGTGTCGGTATCGGTCTGCATTCCGGAGCCAAAGTCAGGCTGGTCTTAAAACCGGCTCCGAGCGGACACGGTATTAAACTGCAGCGGATAGAAAATGGGGTGGTGTTAACCACCATCCCGGCCCTCTCCGAATATGTAGTTGATACCTCGCTGGCAACGACTCTGGGGCGTGAAGAGCAGGTCATCGGAACCGTAGAGCATCTGCTTTCCGCTTTTTCCGGGCTTGGAATAGATAATGTTCTGGTCGAAGTACACGGGCCGGAAGTACCGATTATGGACGGCAGTGCCAACCCTTTTGTCTACCTTATTAAAACTGCCGGGGTCAGACGCCAGGTTGAAGCTAAATCATACATTAGAATGGTGGGTACGGTGACCGTGACCGACGGAGATAAATGGGCCAGGATCGGTCCGCAACCGCCGTCATCCGACGCTTCTTTGTCGATTATCAGTCATATTGATTTTGATCATCCGGTGATCGGGTCGCAAAGCTACAGCTTTTCCTTCTCCGACGTTGCCTACGATCGCCAGATAAGCCGGGCCCGGACTTTCGGTTTTCTCCACGAGGTCGAGTGGATGAAATCCAACAATCTCGCTCTGGGCGGATCTCTTGACAATGCCATCGTTTTAGATGAGTTCTCGGTTATGAATGATGATGGTTTACGTTTTGCAGATGAATTCGCCAGGCATAAGGTGCTTGATTGTTTCGGCGATGTCAGTCTTATGGGGATGCCCCTGATCGGGGTTCTGGAAGCCAATAAAACCGGCCACGCCTTGAATCATAAACTGGTGCAGGCGGTACTGGCCAAAACGGAAGCCTGGGAACGGGTAACCACAGGTGAGTTGCGTGACCATTCGCAGACGGGTTTTGCGGTGCCCCGCCTGGTGATGGATGGTTCGTAGATATGTAAAATGCAGCTCTTTACTTAACTTCTAGACCGCAGGTTCGGATAAGTCGGCTGACTTCTGAACCTGCGGTCTTTTTTTTTTGACCTGTTGGTATCATCTCTGATAGCTGAGAAAAGGGCCGGTACCGCTTCATCCAAAGCGGAAATTTATCTGACAAAACATGACTTGGATAGTTGCCGGTTAAGCGGTTTTATAAAATTATGGTTGATTCAGATATTTTATCAGGGCTTCAAGCAGGCCTTCGCAGGTATACTCTTCAGCTTTTAATTTTACATTGAGGCCGTGTTTTACAGCAGTTTTAGCTGAGATCGGCCCGATACAGGCAGTCGGCAGGCTGCGGAGGCGGTCAAGGTTGGCCGGAGGGCAGTGCTGTACCAGGTTGGCTGCCGCTGAAGCGCTGGTTATGGTGATGATGTCAATCAGGCCGTTTTCCAGGAGATGTGTAAGTCTGGGAACTGATTCGGGTGGAAAAATGGTTTCGTAGACCGGGACTATGTCAACGCTTGCGCCTTTGCTGCGCAGGTTTTCCGGCAGTTTCTCCCGCGCTTTAAGGGCCCGGGGGAGGAGGATATTCTGCTCTTTAATATCGCTGCTGGAGAAGAGCTCGATGATGCCTTCGGCGGCGAACTCCTTGGCTACCAGACAGCCCTTAAAACCTCTCTTTTTGGCTGCCAGAGCGGTTTTTGGGCCGACACAGATAGTTTTCAGATGGGTTAAACTGCTTTGATTTAGCCCTTTCTCTTCCAGAAAATCGACAAAACGGTTGACTCCATTACTGCTGCTCAGGATAAGCCATTGATAACTGCGTAAGTTTTTAATGGCCTCATCAACAGCTTCGGTGTTCGGGGGAGAGACAATCTTGATGGTCGGCAGGAGTACGGGAGAGGCACCGGCGCTCTCCAGTTGTGCCATAAAATCTGCCGCCTGCATTTCCGGCCTGGTTACCAGAATCCTTTGACCTTTTAATGGTTTACTGTTCATTGGCGGCAAAGCATTCGGCTAAGAGTTCTCCGGCTCCCTGATCCAGCAGGGCCTGCGCCAGAGATTTACCTAAACTTTCGGGGTCATGACTGCTGTCGGTCTCCCGGATGACCTTACGGCCGTCCAGAGCGGCGACCAGCCCGGTCAGGGTTATGGTATTATCGTCAGCAACCGTGGCATGGCCGGCAATCGGCACCTGGCAGCCGCCTTCCAGGGTTTTCAGAAGGGCCCGTTCAGCCCGCACCGCCAGGGTTGTTTTAAGATCCTGAAAAAAAGCGAGTCGCTGATTGGTAAAATCGTCATTACAGCGGGTTTCGATACCCAGAGCTCCCTGGGCGATGGCCGGCAGTGAGGTTACAGGTTCTATCAATTCGGTTACTTTATCACCCCAGCCGAGGCGTTTGACTCCGGCATACGCCAAAATGATGCCGTCGTATTCACCGCGCTCAAGTTTTTTCAAGCGGGTATCGACATTGCCCCGGAGATCCTGGGTTTTAAGATGAGGGAAGGCATGAAGAATCTGGGCGATACGGCGCAGGCTGCTGGTGCCGATAAGCGCTCCTTTAGGCATCTCGCTGAGGGTTTTGCCGG
The DNA here is from genome assembly GCA_024763535.1 of Thermodesulfobacteriota bacterium. Taxonomy (GTDB): domain Bacteria; phylum Desulfobacterota; class Anaeroferrophillalia; order Anaeroferrophillales; family Tharpellaceae; genus Tharpella. Next base: position 20,822 of record JANTFH010000023.1, on the reverse strand, counting down.
AGTTCGAAAAGAACGCGTCCCGCGGGTCTTCACGAGGCGGGTTGATGGCGACCTGCAAACCTTCCGGGAGTTCGGTCGGTACATCCTTCATGCTGTGGACGGCCAGATCAATTTCATTGGCTAAAAGAGCATCTTCAATCTCTTTGACGAATAGACCTTTACCTCCAACCTTGGCCAGGGGTACGTCCAGAATCTTGTCACCTTTGGTTTTTATCACTCTAAGTTTAACTTCGATGCCCGGATACTCACGTTCCAGTTCACTTTTCACCCAGTTGGCCTGCCAGAGGGCTAAAGCACTGCCCCGGGTACCGATGGTGATTGGTTTTATGCTGCTCACGTCAGATAATCTCCTTGGAATGGATTTAAGATACTGTCAGCTGTCATTCTTATCGAGTTTGAAGATCTCCCGGATTGTGGTTGCGGGCCGGGTTTCGCTGTCGTTGGTGTTTGATTTCAGGTAGTTAATCGGGTGGTGCAGGAATTTGTTGGCAATGGCATTAACCATCGCCTCCAGCCGGTGTTTCTCTTTGTCGTTCAAATCGTTGAATCCGGCCAGGGTTTTCTGGAGCTCCTGACGGCTGATCTTTAGGACCTCTTCCCGCAGCTGTTTGATGGTCGGGGTGACGGCCAATGAGGCCAGCCACTGTTCAAATTTTTTCACCTCTCTTAAGACCAGTTCCTCAGCCCGTTTGGCCTCCTGATGGCGCTGGCCCAGGTTTTCAGTTACCACATCCTGCAGGTCGTCGACATCGTAGAGGTAGATATTGTCGAGTTCGTTGATTTTGGGATTGATATCCCGGGGAACCGCGATATCAATTAAAAATATCGGTCGGTTGCGCCGTTTCTTCAAAGCCTTGATGAGATCCTGGGGGTGGATGAGATAGTCCGGGGCGCCGGTTGAACTTAAAATAATGTCGACCTGATCCAGGTGGCTGTGAAAGATCTCAAAGGGCAGGGCGATGCCGGAGAACTCATCGGCCAGCTGCTGGGCCCGGCTCAGAGTCCGGTTGGTGACCAGAACCTGGGCAATGCCCTGGTTGATGAAGTGGCGGGCCGCCAGTTCACACATCTCACCGGCTCCGATGAGCATGACCTTCATGTCATTTAAGTCGCCGAAGATCTTCTTTGCCAGTTCAACCGCGGCAAAACTGACTGAAACCGCACAGTTGGCGATTTTAGTCTGGGTGCGCACCTCTTTGGCGATGAAGAACGCCCGATGGAGGAAGCGGTTCAGAATCAGACCTGTAGCTGATTTATCCGAAGCGATGGCGAAGGCATCTTTGAGCTGGCCTAAAATCTGGGGCTCACCAACTACCATCGAATCCAGGCTTGAGGCGACCCGGAAACCGTGCCGGATGGCTTCTGAATCGCTATAGAAGTAGAGGTTGTCGGCAAAATCGTCAGCCCCAATCTGGTGGTAATCGGCGAGAAATTCGATTAACCGGTATCTGCAGCTATCCAGATCGCTGCAGATACCGTAGAGCTCAACTCGGTTGCAGGTGGAAAGGATCATAACCTCATCCAGGCCGGCTCCATTTTTGAGCCGGGTCAGAACCTCGGGCAGCTCTTCAGCGGTAAAGGCTAAACGCTCCCGGGTGGCGACCGGTGCGGTTTGATGGTTAAGTCCTAGGATTACAATATGCATAAATTAAGGTAGATCATGTTGAGTTAAGTATGGCCCTTGATTTGCGTCAGTTAATTTGTGATTCAGGCCGGGGGTTAATGGGCATAGGAGTGCAGGCCGCTCAGCATCAGGTTGACCCCTAAGAAAGTAAACATTATGGCGGCGAAACCGATAATTGTCAGGAACGAGGCTTTGCGGCCGCGCCAGCCGGAGTTCATGCGTCCGTGAAGAAGAGCGGCAAACAGCAGCCAGGTAATCAGGGACCAGGTCTCTTTCGGATCCCAGCTCCAGTGCGAACCCCAGGCGAATGAGGCCCAGACCGAACCGCTTATAATTCCCAGAGTCAGCAAGGGGAAGCCGCACCGCAGGCAAAGGTAGCTTAATTCATCGAGTTTCTGCAGAGCCGGGAGTTTACGGAAAATACCTTTAATCTTTTTTTTCTTAATCAGATGTTCCTGGATGAGATACATGACGGAAGTTATACATCCCAGCACCAGAAAAGCATTACCGGCAAAGCTTAAGAGCACATGCAAAGGCAGCCAGAAACTTTTTAAAATCGGTGGCTGGGGTGTGATCTTGTGGGAGATAATTAAGGCCCACATGGTAAAGATGATCAGTAACGGGGATATAAATGTACCGAGTGTTGGTATTGATGTTTTACGGCCGACAAGGAGAAAGGCCAAAGCTAACAGCAGGGCAAAAAATGAGAGTGATTCATGCAGGTTGGTAACCGCCAGAGTCTGCACCAGAATACAGCGCTCGATAAAGGCTGCCAGGTGAACCAGCGCCCCGGCTTGAATAAAGCGTTTGCACCAGAGAGTCTTTTGCGGTCTGGGTTGAAACAGGTAGATAAAGCCGGTTGCCATTCCCAGCGTATAGAGACCTAAGGCTCCACCGAGGAGGAGAGTATATAAATTTGTCATGAGCAGTATTGTAACTCTCTTAAGCTGATGAATTCAGGGAGTCTTAAAAAACATGATTTTCAAGACAGCCTACAGTTTTAATGTCTACGAAAACCGTTTATAATGTTCTCTACCGCTACTGTCAACGCTATTGTCATAGTCTGAGAAAAAGATTGTACTTTTATTTTCTTAAATGATATGAATGTCCCGCTACCGGGCTTGTCTTTTTTGCAATAAGGTGAGTGCTGAAGAAGTTATTCTGAAAATTAACTATACGTTAAGAAAAGAGAGTTGAATTATGTATTTTCCGATCTATAGACCCCGGCGTCTGCGGGCTGATGTCAACATTCGGCGCATGGTACGTGAAACCTCACTTTCGGTTGATGATTTTATCGCGCCGCTGTTTGTCTGCCCGGGCGAAGGTGTGCGGCGGGAGATAAGTTCGATGCCGGGTAATTATCAACTTTCAATTGACGAGTTGGTACGTGAAGCCGCCGAACTTAAAAGTCTGGGGGTACCGGCAATTATTCTCTTTGGGATTCCGGAAACCAAAGATGAATTTGGAACCGGGGCTTACGATGATCATGGCATCATTCAGGAAGCGATCCGGGCATTGAAAGCCGAAGTCAAAGATCTCCTGGTTATAACCGATGTCTGTCTCTGTGAATATACTTCTCACGGTCACTGCGGTGTCGTTGAAAACGGCCTGATTAATAATGATAAAACCCTAGAGCTTCTGGCCAAAGAAGCGGTATCACATGCAGCCGCCGGGGCCGATATGGTGGCACCCTCGGATATGATGGATGGCCGGGTCGGATTTATTCGCAAGGCTCTGGATACGGCCGGTTTTGATCAAATTACACTGATGGCCTATGCTGTAAAATATGCCTCGTCCTTTTACGGGCCCTTTCGCGAAGCGGCCGAGTCGCCGCCGCAGTTCGGTGACCGCAAAAGCTATCAGATGGATCCCGCTAATGCCCGCGAAGCTCTGCGGGAAGCGGCCCTTGATATCGAAGAGGGCGCTGACATTATTATGGTCAAACCGGCATTGCCTTATCTTGACATAATTCATTCATTACGATCCGAATTTGATTATCCGCTGGCAGCTTATAATGTCAGCGGCGAATTTGCGATGATTAAAGCGGCGGCCGCTAAAGGCTGGATTGACGGCGAGCAGGCGATGCTCGAATCTTTACTCTCGATGAAACGGGCCGGAGCCGATATGATTCTGACCTATTTTGCCAAAGAAGCGGCCCGGATTTTATGAGTTCAGGTGTTAGTTATACGCGCAGCGAAATTTCGCAGATGGCCGGCTATGTGCCCGGCCAACAACCGGCCCCCGGCAGCCGGGTTATAAAACTTAATACAAACGAAAGCCCGCTGCCGCCGTCGCCCGCGGTTGCGCGGGCGATTAAAGAGGTGTTGCAGGATGATTCCATCCTGCGGCGCTATCCCGATCCGCAAAGTCTGGATCTGCGCCGGCTTGCGGCCCGGATCAACGGTCTTGAAAGTGACCAGGTGATAGCCGGCAATGGTTCGGATGAGCTTTTGCGGGTGGTGCTGGATACGTTTGTCGATGAAGGTGAGACGGTCGCTTTTTTTAACCCTTCCTACTCGCTCTATCCGGTTTTAACCAGGATTCGCGGAGGTAAGATTAAAGCGTTGCCGCTTTTTAAGAATGGGGCAATCTATCAACCTGATCTTGCCGGAGTAAAGCTGTTTTTCCTTACCAGTCCGAATGCGCCCTTAGGCTTTGGGTTCAGCAATGACTATATTCGTGAGCTGGCGCAAAATCTTAACGGGATTTTGGTGGTCGATGAAGCTTACGCCGATTTTGCCGGAAATAATGCCCTGAATCTGGTTGGTGAATTTGACAACCTGATCGTTTTACGAACCCTGTCGAAGTCGTACGGTCTGGCCTCGTTAAGGGTTGGTTTAGGTTTTGCTGACTCTAAGTTGATTGCTGAACTGGATAAAGTACGGGATAGTTACAACCTTGATCTCCTGGCTCAAATCGGGGCTCAGGCCGCGCTTTCCGATCAGGATTATCTTAAAAAAACGGTGGCTCTGGTAATTAACGAGCGCCGGTATCTGGGCGAAGCACTGTTGGCGTTGGGTTTTAAGGTTGAACCTTCGCAGACGAACTTCTTATTTGTGACCCCGCCGGTAGGTCTACGGGCTGAGGAGATGCGAACTCAACTGGAAAACAGCGGTTTTCTGGTACGCTACTTTGCCGACCCTGAGTTGGCGCACGGTTTAAGAGTTACGATCGGATTACGGTCGGAAATGGATCAACTTATCAAGGCAGTTACAGAAATATTAAAATTTGGAGAATAGAAAAAATGGCTGTTGCAGAAAAAATTTCTCAATTTATGGAAAGTTCCTCCTGGATTCGTAAGATGTTTGAGGAGGGTGCGGCCTTAAAAGCGCAGTTCGGTGCCGACCAAGTTTGTGACTTTACATTAGGTAATCCGGATGTTCCGGCTCCGCCCCAGGTCGAAGAAGAACTTATAAAGATTATCCGTGAACCGCGGCCGATGAAGTATGGCTATATGCCGAACGCCGGATTCCCGGAGACCCGGGCCGCAGTGGCGGGCCTTTTAAGTGAAGAACAACACGTTAAGGTTAATCCGCAGGGAGTTGTCATGACGACCGGCGCCGGCGGTGCTTTGAACGTGATTTTGAAGGCGATTTTGAATCCGGGGGATGAAGTTATTGCCCCGAGTCCGTTTTTTGTTGAATATAATTTTTATGTCAATAATCACGGCGGGGTTTTGCGGAAACTTGAGCAGACTGAAGACTTTTCGCTTGATCTTGAGGCTATGGCTGCGGCAATCAATGAAAAAACTGCCGCAGTTATTATTAATTCACCGAATAATCCGAGCGGGGCAATTTTTTCGGCGGCCCAGATTACGGCATTGGGCAAATTACTTGTAGAAAAATCAAAAGAGTTTAAGCGGACAATCTATCTGATCTCAGATGAACCATACCGCAAACTGGTTTATGATGGTCTGGTCGTACCGCCGATTTTTACCGCCTACAAGAATGCGATCATCGCCAACTCCTACTCGAAAGAGCTTTCATTGGCGGGCGAGCGCATCGGTTATCTGGCTCTCCATCCCGAGGCGGATGATTTTGAAAAACTGGCCAACGGTTTTCTTTTTACCAACCGGATTTTAGGTTATGTTAATGCGCCGGGTCTTATGCAGCGTTTAGTCGCCCGCCTGCAGGGGGTCACGGTTGATGTCAGTATCTATCAGAAAAAGCGTGATCGGCTTTATCAGGGCCTGGTTGAAGCCGGGTTTGATCTGGTTAAACCACAGGGGGCGTTCTATCTTTTTCCCAAAAGCCCGATTGCGGATGACGTTGAGTTTGTCAGGATTCTGCAACAGTATAAAATCCTTGCGGTGCCCGGCAGCGGCTTCAGCGGCCCCGGCCATTTCCGACTCTCCTATTGTGTCGATGATGCCACAATCGAGCGCTCATTGCCGATCTTTAAGGTCGTTGGCGCCAAATACTGTTGATAAATTCGTTCGGTCCCGCTGCGGGGACAGATTTCAAATCTGTCCCCGTTGATGGTCAGCAAAGCGAGGTTTTAATCAGTTCATAAGTCGTTCAGGTCGTCAGTGCAGCGCTTCCAAACGGTGCGCCGGTGGTAAAGTTAAAGCAAACAGTGCGAACTCTGCTTCGCCCACTTCGATGGGGACAGAATAAATTCTGTCCCCGCTTTATTTTAACAAGATATGTCTTTAGTAAGTTTACAGGAAATATCTTTGAGCTTCGGCAGTGACCCGTTGCTTGATAAGGTCAACCTCCAGATTGAAGCGGGTGAGCGGGTCTGTCTGGTCGGCCGGAACGGTACCGGTAAATCGACGTTGATGAAAATTCTGGCCGCGGAGATTATGCCGGACAGCGGTCGTCTACTGCGGGGTGAAGGGGTGAAAATCGCCCGTCTGACACAGGAGATTCCGCAGACCTTAAAGGACACAGTCTATGATGTGGTTGTCAGTGGACTGGGTGATCTGCTGGATCTTCTGGCTCGTTACCATGCGGCTACGGTTGCCCTTGCTCATGATCATGATGAAGCGGCCCTGAATGAGTTGACGGCAGTTTCCGAAGAGATCGAGATCGCCGGTGCCTGGCAGGTTCAGCAGCGGGTTGATCTCGTAATGAACCGGCTTAAACTTGACAGTGAAGTGCCGGTTGCCACCCTCTCCGGCGGACTTAAACGCCGGGTTTTGTTGGCCCGGGCACTGGTTGCCGGTCCTGATCTTTTACTGCTTGATGAACCGACCAATCACCTTGATATTGAAGCGATTGTCTGGCTTGAAGAATTTCTTTTAAGCAGTTCGCAGACTCTTTTTTTTGTAACGCATGATCGTGAATTACTGAAAAAACTGGCGACCCGGATAGTTGATCTGGAAGATGGGAAGGTAACCAGCTGGCCCGGAGATTATGCCAATTATTTGCGGCGTAAAGCCGAGATGCTCCACGCTGAAGAGCAGCAGCAGGAGCGTTTTGATAAGAAACTGGCCCGGGAAGAGGCCTGGATTCGCAAAGGAATCAAGGCCCGGCGCACCCGGAATGAGGGCCGGGTCAAAGCACTTATGGAGATGCGCAGTGAGCGCAGTCAACGCCGGGAAAAGATCGGCCAGGTGCAGATGGAGATCAGTCGGGCCGGGACTTCCGGAAAACTGGTGACGGTTTGTGAAAAAGCCACGTTCGCTTATGCCGAAAAACCGATCATCAAGAATTTGACGACGACAATCTTAAAAGGCGACAAAATCGGGATTATCGGCCCCAACGGGGCCGGCAAAACGACATTACTGAAACTGATTCTCGGTGAACTGCAACCGACTTCCGGAACGGTCAAACTCGGTACCAACCTTGAGGTCGTCTATTTTGACCAGCAGCGGGAGCAGCTTGATGAGGAACGGAGTGTGTTTGATAATCTGGGTGACGGTAATGATACGATTGAAATTAATGGTCATCGGCGTCACCTGATCGGTTATCTGAAGGATTTTTTATTTACCCCGGATCGCGCCCGATCACCGGTTAAAATCCTCTCCGGGGGCGAGCGCAACCGTCTGCTTTTGGCCCGGCTTTTTTCACGGCCGGCGAATATTCTGATTTTGGATGAACCGACCAACGATCTTGATATCGAGACCCTGGAACTGCTTGAAGAATTACTCGCTGATTACAAAGGGACTCTGCTATTAGTCAGTCACGACCGAGAATTTATCAATAATGTAGTGACCAGTACCCTGGCCTTTGCGGGTGATGGCGTTATAGAGGATTTTGCCGGTGGTTATGACGATTGGCTGCAGCAGAGTTCAGGAGTGCAGGTTTCGGTAAAATCCGAGATAGTTGCCGGAACTAAATCTGAAAAAATAGTGAAGCCCAGAAGCAATCGTCCCCGTAAATTAAGCTTTAAGGAGCAGGCCGAGATCGAAAAACTGCCTTTAATTCTTGAGAATCTGGAACAGGAGCAGCAGAAAATTTACGACGATATGGCTGATCCCGGATTCTATCAATCTGCAGACAATCAGGTTGCTGCCGCCAAAAAACGGCTGGCTGAGATTGAAAAAGAGCTCGAAGGGTTATATGCCCGCTGGGAAGAGCTTGAAGAGATTCGTGAAAATCGAGGTAATTAGATTATGAAAAAAATATTCAATCCCGAATCGGTTCTGGTTATCGGGGTCTCCGAGCATCCCAATAATCTGGCGCAGAATATTGTTGCCAATCTGGTCGAGTTTGATTGGGCCGGGAAGCTTTATCTCTACGGGAAAAAGGGCGGCACCTATGCCGGCTATGAAATTTATACGGATATGGCATCATTGCCTGATGATATTGAACTTGCGGTAATCCTGACGCCGGCGGCCTCAGTGCCGGATCTGATGCGCGCCTGTGTTGCAAAAAATATCAGAAATATGGTGATTGAGAGCGGTGGTTTCAGTGAGTTCTCCGAAGCCGGTGGACTTCTTGAAGATGAAATCAGGGCCATTGCCGCGGCCCACGGGGTTAAATTTGTCGGCCCCAACGGGATCAGTATAGTGAATCGTAAAAATGGTCTCTGTCTGCCGTTTATGCGCTTAAGCCCGGCTGAAATTCTACCCGGCGGCTTGTCGGTAATTTCCCAGAGCGGCGGTCTGGCTCTGACCTATATCGGTCTCGGCCGGAAAGAGAATCTCGGGGTTGCCAAGGTCATCAGCATGGGGAATAAGAGTTCTCTGGACGAGGTTGATTATCTCGAATTTCTGGCCCGGGATGCTGAAACCAAAGTGATCGGCCTCTATCTTGAGAGTTTAACCCGGGGGGCTGACTTCATGGCGGCGCTGGAGGGCTGTTCGAAACCGGTTATTATGCATAAGGCCAATACCTCGGAACAGAGTCGGGTGATTGCCCAATCGCACACCTCCGCCCTCGCGGTTGATGATGATGTGGTAAGTGCTGCCTGTCTCAAAAACGGCATTTTCCGGGTGAATTCATTCGCCCAGTTTATGAACTGTGCTAAAGCTTTCTCGCTGCCGGCCATGCGGGGTGAGAATCTGATGGTGGTCTCGCGCTCCGGCGGTCACGCGGTAGTTACGGCCGATGCTGCGGCGGCGGCCGGTTTCAGGCTGCCGACTTTAAGCAAAGAGTTTGTTGATAAGATCTCCCGGCAGTTTCGCGCGGCAGTCATCAAATTGACTAACCCGCTTGATCTCGGTGATATCTTTGATATCGACTACTATATAACCATTCTCGAAATGGCGCTGGATCGTGATGATGTTGACGGGGTGCTGTTGAATCATGTTTTTCAGGCCGAGAGTGAATTCGCCGCTACGCTGCGTTTGGTGCAGAAGGTTGAATCGCTGCAAAAACAGTATGCTAAACCGATTACGCTGGTTCTTTTCTCAAGTGTCAGGGCGGTTGCCGCGATTATGGAGAAAGTTTCGATTCCGGCTTTTAGTGAACCTGCCGCCGCCATCGATGCCCTGCAGGTCTCTTTGCGCCGGGTGCGATATCTGGAAACGAAAAAAACGATCGCAACCCCGCTTTCGGCAGTTGCCGACGATATTGCCAAACCGCTGTTTTCCGCCTGGATGACGGATGCCGCCAGCCGGGATCAGACCCTGTTTGCGGATCAGGCTCTGACTTTGATGGCGGAGTACGGCCTGCCGGTGGCACCGTTTTCTCTGGTTCGCCATCCTCAGGCGCTCTTTGCGGAGGCCGAAGATTTGGGTTTTCCTTTGGTGCTTAAAGCTGTAGTTGCGAATATGACCCATAAGAGTGATGCCGGAGGGGTCCTGACCGGGATCTCTGATCAGCAGACTTTAGAGAGTGTCGGGGCCCTGCTTTTTGAGCGTTTCAGGGTCGATCCCGGATTTTGCGGGGTTTTGGTGCAAAAACAGGTTGATTCAGGTCACGAGTTGATTGTTGGAGTCCGCCGCGATTCCTCTTTTGGTGATGTTTTTCTGGTTGGAATGGGTGGTATCTATGCTGAAATCATGGAGGATATCCAGATAATGCCCGGACCTTTAAGCTGTGAACTGGTGGCGGCCATGGTGGATCGTTTACGGGGCGGCCGTATATTGCGCGGGGCCCGGGGCCGGGCCGGGATTGATATCGATCTTTTATCTCGGGTGATGGCCGGTCTGCAGGTGATGCTCGATGACTATCCTGAAATCTCCGAGATTGAGATCAATCCTCTGGTTTTCAGCAACGGTCAGGGGATGGTAGTTGATGCCCGGGTGGTGGTTGCCTGATCTCTTTAAGCTACATCAGCTGTTTTAGACAAAAAGGCCCCGCTTCAATAGAGAAGCGGGGCCTTTTCTTTTATCAGCCAGTCTGTCTTATTAAAGAGACGTATAGATTTGACACTCAATCAGCTTTTTAGGGTCTCGATATCCTTAAAGTTGTCCAGAGCTTCCGGGTTGGCCAGAGCATCGCGGTTCGTGATCGGCAGGTTGTGAACCATGCGTTTGACGGCCAGTTCGACCTTTTTGCCGCTGATCGTGTAGGGGATGTCGGCGACCGCGACTATCTTGGCCGGAACGTGGCGCGGGGTGGTACTTTTGCGAATCGTGGTTTTGATCCGTTTCTCAAACTCAGGGGTCAATTCGACACCCTCTTCCAGGACAACGAAAAGCACAACCCGAACATCGTTGCCGTCCCACTCCTGGCCGATGACAACACTGTCTTTGATCTCAGGAATAGTTTCTACCTGGCGGTAGATTTCGGCTGTACCTATGCGGACGCCGCCGGGGTTCAAAGTGGCGTCGGAGCGGCCGTAGATGATGACTCCATTATGCTCGGTAATCATGACATAGTCGCCGTGGCACCAGATATTGTTGTAGGTGTCAAAATAGGCGTCATGATATTTCTGGTTATCGGGGTCATTCCAGAAGTAGATCGGCATTGAGGGAAAGGCTGCGGTGCAGACCAGTTCACCTTTCTCCTGGAAGACCGGTTTGCCGAAGTCATCGAAAGCTTCGACCTTCATGCCGAGGCCGCGGCACTGGAGCTCTTCGATGTAGACCGGCAGGATTGGACAGCCCAGGGCAAAACAGGAGATAATGTCGGTGCCGCCGGAGATTGAGGCGAGATTAACATCCTCCTTGATGTCCCGGTAGACATATTCGAAACTTTCGGCCGAAAGCGGTGAGCCGGTGGAACAGAAGGTTTTGATTGAATCGAGATTATATTTCTCTTTCGGGATCAGGCCGTCCTGCTGAATGTAGGCGAAAAACTTGGCGCTGGTACCGAAAACCGTGATTTTTTCATCTTCGGCCAGTTTGAAAGTGGCACCGGTATCCGGAAAGAAGGGGGAGCCGTCGAAAAGGATCGCGGTCGCACCGACAGCCAGAGCCGACACCAGCCAGTTCCACATCATCCAGCCGCAGGTGGTGAAATAGTAGATTCTATCTTCACGTCTTAAGTCAACGTGGAAGATGTGCTCCTTTAAGTGCTGAATCAGGGTGCCGCCGGCGCCGTGAACAATACATTTGGGGGTTCCGGTAGTGCCTGAGGAATACATTATATAGAGCGGGTGATCGAATGGCAGCTGTTCGAATTCAATCTCAAGGTTCTCTTCGCTACTGATAAAATCCTGCAGATGGACTGCATTTTTGACGCCGCTGATATCGGCTCGTTCTTCAGTGTAGGGAATGACGATGACTTTTTCAATCGTCGGCAGTGAGCCCAGGATTTCACTGATTTTTTCGAGGGAGTTGAACTCCTTGCCGTTGTAGGAGTAGCCGTTGGCGGTGAAGAGGATTTTCGGCTCAATCTGACCGAAACGGTCGAGAACCCCTTTTATCCCGAAATCGGGTGAACAGGAGGACCAGATGGCGCCGATACTGGTGGCCGCCAGCATGGCGATGATGGTTTCGATCATATTGGGAACGAAGCCGGCAACCCGGTCACCCGATTTGACTCCGGCTTCGCGCAGTGATTTGGCGAGTTTTGCCACCTGATTATAGAGTTCGGCATAGCTGATGCGCGTCGCCTCCTGATTTTCACCCTTAAAAACCAGGGCTTCCCGCTGATCGCGGAAACGGAGGAGATTCTCGGCGAAATTCAAACGGGCTTCGGTAAACCATTGAGCTCCAGGCATCTTGTCGCCGTCAGCCAGAACCTCATCATAACTCCGGCTGGAAATAATACCGCCATACTCCCAGATACTTTCCCAGAAGTCGGCGCGTTCGTCGATTGACCACTGATAGAGTTCGTCGTAGGAATTAAAATCAAGTCCCTTCTTTTCTTTCAGGCGGTTCATTAAGTCAGTCAGGTTGGAGTTTTTGATCCGTTCAGCCGAAGGCTGCCAAAGGGGTTTCTGCATTTTTTTGTCTCCTTAGTGGCCCTGTTCTAAATTTACACTTTACGTTAACTGTCAAACATAGTAAAAAAACTACTCTACAAGACGCCCCCCTTTAACTGATTACAAGTCAGTTGTCAACACGGAAATAGTATGTCGGTCGGGTTCTGTCGACTGGCTTCAGCAAAGTTCATGGTTAAGATAATTTTTTCTAAGGAGTAGTGGTGATTGTTGACATGAAAGGAGAAAATCAATTGAGAATTTTTCCGATACAATTTTGTGAAGCGGCATCATTTATAGGTTTTTTGAGTATGCATAGATTTAAGCTGCATGAAAATCAGGCAGCCTTCCTGAGCCATCATCACTTGTTTTAAGATAAGAGTTTTTGTTTGTTCTGTGCCGGTCGCCGAGACGGGTCGGCCTTGTCGCCGGTAGAACTTAAACCGGAGACGGGAGAAAATGACCTCAACAGTTTTACCGTCTTATTTGCCAGTGGACTGGTTAAATGTCTTGTAATTGCCTGAAATTATAGATTAATTAATTTGTGAAATATATTCTAAAAGTGATTGTTGGAATTGGTATGATGTATGCAAATGCCTCTTGACAAGGTCTCGTGCTTATGTTAACAAGCTCGTCGCTGAGTTAATGATTGACGATTCATTTTAAACTTGCCTGCAGTCGAGATTGCTGCGGGAGCTTTTTTTACAGGTTTCGTGGGTGGAATACAGGTTCCGGTCCATAAGGTCAACCGGAGCCTTAATTTTTACCTGAAATTTAAGGAAAGAAAGGTTATGCTGAATTCTTTTGATGTTCTGATCATCGGCTTAAGTCTATTACTTTTGCTTGTCGGTAGTGCCAGGAAAATTGCCCGCTGGCGGGTCGGAGAACCCGAAGTCAGGGGTGGAAATGCGGGCCAGCGTTTTGCCGCGATGTTCGCTTCGGTGGTCGGCCATGACCGTATTCTCGAAGAGACTTTCCCGGGATATATGCATCTCTTTATCTTTTTCGGGTTTTTTATTCCCTTTATTTTTGTGGTCTTCGCCCAGCTCCATGTTGCGACCCTCTCCCCGGCGGCCGCCGGCGGCATCTCGCTGGTATTGGATACGACCGGTGCTCTGGCAATTACGGGGCTGCTGATGGCAATCTACCGTCGTTATGAGCTCCGGCCGGATCGTCTTGATGAACAGGGTAATGATGACAGCCTGCTTCTGATCTGGCTTCTTTTCATATTTATAAGCGGTTTCCTGGTTGAGGGTATGAGACTGGCGGTTACCACGCCCGAGGGCACCTGGTTTGCGCCGCTGGGCTCATTGATTGCTTTTATCCTGTCGCCGTTCGGGGCGAAATTTGACGCCAATGCCATTGTCTGGGTCTGGCGTATCCATTTCTACGCAATCATGCTGCTGATAGCGACTATTCCCTATACCAAGCTTTTCCATGTTATTTCCGGTACCCTGAATAATTATTATCGTTCGACCAAGCCCAAGGGTGTGGTCAGTCTTCTCGATATCGAAAATTCCGAGACTTTCGGGGTTGCTCACGTCCATCAGTTTACCTGGAAGCAGCTGATGGACAGCGATGCCTGTATCCGCTGCGGCCGCTGTCAGGACAACTGCCCGGCCTATCTTACCGAAAAGCCGTTGACTCCGAAAAAAATGGTTCAGGATATTCGTGAGTGCCTATACGATAAGAGCAGACAAATCGCTCAATGCAAGGCGAGCGGTGAGGATATAACCTGGGGTCTGCCGGATGAGGAGAAAGCCCTTTTCGGCGGTTATTTGACGGAGGATGAGGTCTGGTCCTGTACGACCTGCCGGGCCTGTATGGAAGTCTGCCCGATGTATGTAGAACATATAGATAAGGTTGTGGATCTGCGGCGTAACCTGGTTCTGATGGAGAGCAGTTTCCCTTCCGAAGTTCAGCTCGTCTTCAAGAATTTTGAAAATAACAGCAACCCCTGGGGGTTGGGTTGGGCCGACCGCGGTAACTGGGCCAAAGAGGTTCCCGGGGTCACGACCATGGCTGAGAATTCCGAGGTCGATTACCTGTTGTGGGTCGGCTGCTCAGGATCTTTTGATGATCGTTACAAAAAGGTTACCACCTCTCTCGTCAAGGTTCTGCAGGCTGCCGGAGTCTCCTTTTCGATTCTGGGCTCGGAGGAGAAATGCTGCGGCGATTCGGCTAGGAAGATGGGGAATGAATATCTCTATCAGATGCTGGCCATGGAGAATATTGAGACCATGAACGGCTACGGGGTCAAAAATATTATTGTCATGTGTCCGCACGGTTACAACACTCTGAAAAAGGATTACCAGCAGTTGGGTGGTAATTATAATGTTATCCATCACACCGAGTTCATCAAACAGCTACTGGATGAGGGCCGGATCACCCTGAAGAAACCGCTGGCAGCCAGAGCCGTATATCATGACTCCTGCTATCTCGGCCGCTATAATGATGTTTATTCCGAACCCCGGGCCATCCTCGGCGATATACCGGGACTGGAACTGGCAGAGATGGAACGTAACCATAAGCGGGGTTTCTGCTGCGGTGCCGGCGGCGGCCGGATGTGGATGGAGGAGACCCTGGGCAACGGCAAGATCAATGATAACCGGGTGGCTCAGGCTTTAGAAGTTGAACCTGAGGTCGCGGTCACAGCCTGTCCGTTCTGTATGGTTATGTTTGAGGATGGTTTGAAATTCCATGATCGGGAAAATGATGTCAAGGTTAAAGATGTGGTTGAACTGGTTGCTGAAGCCCTGGAGGTTGGGGATGTCTAGGATGTCTGAAAAACAAATTTTTCCCGTGGTAAGCCCGAATTTTATGCAGGGGTGGATTTTGAAGCAGATGAGTATGCTCCTGATTGGGGTTGGAGTGCTTCTCATGGCCGGCACGGTCTGGGCCAATGCGGCTGAGCATCATGATGCCCACGAGACGGCTGTTCATGAAGCCGCGGCATCG
Source organism: Thermodesulfobacteriota bacterium (assembly GCA_024763535.1). Taxonomy (GTDB): domain Bacteria; phylum Desulfobacterota; class Anaeroferrophillalia; order Anaeroferrophillales; family Tharpellaceae; genus Tharpella. The sequence goes on along the minus strand of JANTFH010000023.1, from coordinate 5,539 downwards.
GTTCCGATTAACAACGGCGGTTTGTTGCCGCTGCCGCCCGAAGTGGCAAAACCACGAACCAATGAAGAGTGTATTAAGTGTCATAAAGAGCAGCATTTGACTTCCGGCCGTCTTGACGGTTCGCAAGCTGACCTGCATATCGATTATGACGAGTTCAAGAAAACCCTGCATGGGAAAAAACTTGAATGTATCGATTGTCATGAGGATGCGGCTGCTGCCCGGCACTGTCGGAGCGGTTTTCAGAAGGTAAATTGTCTCGCCTGTCACTCGAAGATCAAAGGTTTGTTTCCTTTTACTGCCCGTGAACGCCTGCAGAAGAAAAAGATCAGGATCCCAAAACGAAAGATGGTCGGTGACAGTTTTTATAAAAGTAAACATGGTCAGGCGTTATTGGCCGGCAAGAAGGGGGCTCCGACCTGTTACAATTGTCATACCCGGCACTATGTTTATGGGGCCAAGAACAAACTCTCAACCGTCAATCGTGCCAATCTGACCGAGACCTGCGGATCCTGTCATAAAGAGCGCAAGATAACTACCCTGCTGGAACATTTGTCGACCTTCCGTCTGGAAGCCCACCGCAAAGGTGATATGAGTCGTGATTATGATCGCGGCAACTGTATCGACTGTCATCAGGGCGAGGCCGTACACGGTAAAAAGATTAATGATGCGCCCTGTGCCCGCTGCCACAATATCAAGGTCAGAGAAGCCGGACTGGCTTTCGGCCTGTTTCACCAATATCCCGATTATGAACATCAATATTCCGTATGGATCATGCGTAATGTTTACGGTATCCTCATCTCCGTTTTCATTCTGCTGCTCCTTATCGGCGGATTGTATGTAGGGTTACGCAAAACCGGGCGTTTTTATCAGGATCAGGAAGATAAATAACCGCCCAAGCAACCGAGGTAGATGATTCATGTCCATAGAGAAGAAAAACCAGAAGCTGCCCCGCTGGGGGATGGTAATTGACCTCAATAAATGTATCGGATGTCATACCTGCGAGATCGCCTGCAAGGTTCAGAATGATGTTCCTTTAGGAATCTGGCGCAGCTGGGTCAAAGAGATCGAAAAGGGTGTATATCCTAATGTGGTTCGGGCTTTCCGGCCGACCTTGTGTAATCATTGCGAGGATCCGGTATGCGTGAAGGTCTGTCCTGTGCATGCCTCATTCAAACGTGAGGACGGTATCGTGATGGTCGACCCACATCTCTGCGTCGGTTGCCGTTACTGTATGTCGGCCTGTCCTTATGAGGTTCGCTATATTCACCCCCAGAAAGGGATTCTCGATAAATGTGACTTCTGTCATTTTCGGGTTGATGAGGGCCTGCAGCCTGCCTGCGTTGAAGCCTGTCCGACTTCAGCCCGGGTTTTCGGTGACCTCCATGACTCTGAGTCGGAGGTTGCGCAACTGGTATCCAGGGAGCCGGTTCAGGCCCTGAAAGTTGACATGGGAACCGATCCTCATGTCTATTATATCGGTTTAGACCAGACAACCATGGAAGTAAAGCGGGAGGTTGAGTTCGTATGGGACAAATAGTCTATGATGTGCATTACCAGACGAGCCTGGGCTTTCTGATCTCCTACTATTTTTATCTTACCGGGCTCAGTGCCGGTTCATTTATGATTTCGACGCTCTCTTACGGTTTCGGGATGGAGAAGTTCAAGCCTGCGAGTAAGATGGGAGTCGTCACGGCGGTTTTGCTGTTGCTGTTGGCTCCGCAGTTTCTACTGATGCAGGTTGCCTGGCCGGTAAAATCGCTCTGGCACAACTTTGTTTACTTAAACCCACTGTCGGCCATTTCTTACGGAGCCTTCTTACTGGTACTCTATCCCTTGAATTCCATTATCTATGGAATATTCATGTTTAAGGATAACAAGAAGTGGACAAAGTTTTTCGGTTTAATCGGGATTCCGTTAGCTTTGGCTGTGCATGGCTATACCGGTTGGATTCTGGCTCTGGGAGTGGCCCGGGATTACTGGAATACCGGCCTGATGCCGATTGTTTTTCTCTTCTCGGCAATGGTTTCCGGGATTTCAATGATGATCTTGATGATCATGATCCGGGATCGTTTCTTTACTAAAGAGAAGGTCATTAATCGTGAGATTCTCGAAGGTCTGGCCAAATTACTGGGCTGGCTCCTGATAGTTGATCTCTTCCTGGTTTTTTGTGACTACAGCATCCTGCTTTACTCCGGTCAGGAGGGTCAGGAAGTAGCTCATTTTATGCTTTTCGGGCGCATGGCATTCGGCTTTGTTTTCATGGAGAATATTGTCGGGAAGATCATTCCCTTGATTATCGTTATGATTCCTAAATTGAGAAATAACTATTATTTACTGGTGCTGGCGGCGCTCATGAATATGATTGGTATCTTGGCTATGCGTATCGTAACAGTTTACGGTGGTCAAGTGTTACCTTTGATGTAGGGTGAAAGTAGGAGAGATTCGTGAAAGTTAATCGAAGAAAATTTATCCACCTGGGAGCCGTAGGCAGTGCAACCCTGGCCTTGCCGGATCCGTTGAAACTGGCTCAAAAACAACGCAAACCCTGGAATGAACAGTCCGCTCGGGTGACCCGGAAGCATCGTAATCCGAGTCCTACGGCCTGTTCCCTCTGTGACAACCATTGCGGCCTGACCGCCTACCGGGAAGGTGATCGGGTGGTTATGCTGCTCGGCAATAAGGAACATCCTGTAGCCGGTGGTAAACTGTGTGCCAAGGCTTACGGCCAACTCGACCGCCTCTATGATCCCGATCGCATTCTCAAACCGAGAAAACGGGTCGGGGAGCGTGGTGAAGGCAAGTGGGTTGATATAACCTGGGCCGAGGCCTACGAGATGCTGCAGCCCAAATTGACGGCTGCCTACAATGATGGTGGCGCTAATCTGGCTTTTATCAACGGCCGGGATGAACTGCTGACCGACTCTTTTCTCTCACTGTTCCCGCAGTCAACCAAGGTTGAAGCTGATGATAAGCTCATCCTTAGTCGTTTTCAGGAACAGATTTTCGGACGGACGGACTCCTGTCATCAATATCAGGACTGTCGTTATGTGCTGAATTTTGCGGCGGATCCCTTTCGTGACGGCGGTGCCTTCATCAGTGAAGTGCAGTCTCTGATCAAGGGGATCAATGAGAACGGTCTTGAACTGGTTACTATTGCCGGCCGCCTGTCGCAGACCGGGGGTAAAAGCCGGGCCTGGCATCCGGTCCATCCCCGCCACTATGGAGATGTTGCCAAAGCGATCGCCTCGGCGATGTTGGAAAAAGGCTGGTACAACACTGCCGGTCTATCGCAGAGCGGCATTGATGTTTATGAACTGAAATCCTACCTTCGGTCTTTTGCTCCCGCCTCTGTCAGTAAAGAGACCGGAGTATCGGTCAAGGTAATATATAACATCGCCCGACAGCTTGGTCGTCGGCTGCCGTCCCTGGTTATTATCGGTGAGGAGGTTTTTCAAACAGATAACGGTTGGCAGAACGCCTGTGCCATTCAACTCTTGAATGTTTTGTGTGGGGCTTTAACCCCGGACGGAGCCCTTAAATTCGCCGACACCCTCTCTCTGGACGGCCGGAATCCGGCCGAAACGGATCGTAGTACAGTATCTGCCGCCTGGTTTTTTCAGAAGCTGAAAAAAGAGAGAATACCTAAACTTTTGATATCCTATCAGGCTAATCCGGCCTTCGACAGCTTTAATGGCAAATGGTGGCCGCGAAACCTGTTGAAAAGTAGATCCAAGGTCTCATTTTATGTAGCTTTTGATACCTATATCAACGAGACTTCACAGTATGCCGATCTTATTCTGCCAATGGCAACCGAGCTTGAATCCTGGGGCTTGTTCAGTCATCGTATAAATCAACAGCAGCAGTGCATCTCACTACGTCAGCCGGTCTCCCGTCCGACGGATGAAATTCTGCTGCTGCGGCAGGCTAAGATCAAAAAGCTTGATCTCTTCAATCCGGCTCTGGCCCCGGTGGCATCCAGCCGTGAATTCAACCAGGTGGCACTGGAACTGGGACAGGCTGTGCAAGGTGATAATGCGTCAGCGCCTTTCAAGTATGCTGATGTTGAGAGCTATCTCAAGGATCTGGTGCATAATATCCCGGCACTGGCTCAGGCCGGAGGTCTGGCACAATTAAAGAAAACCGGGTTTCTGGTTTACCGTGATCCGGCCCGTAGGAGCCAACCTGTTGCCCTCAATATTAAAGATCTGGGTGAAGGTAAACCGGTTGCCCGCGAAAGTTACAATGATGACGATATCTATCTGATTCCTTTCGCCTGGCAGGTGCTGGATTCTCAGACTGCCAACTCCAAATACCTGGCGGAATTACGGCATGATAATCCTTTGTGGCTGCATCCTGAAAGGGCCCGTAAACTCGGGCTTAAGGATGGAGAAGTGATCAAGATCGGCAGTGAAATTGATGAGATCAGCGTCAAGGTCTGGGTGACCCAGGCAGTTCATCCCGATTGTGCCGCCATTGCTGTTGGCCACGGACACTCCAAGATAGGCCGGGTGGCCCTGGCCCAGACAATTGCCGATTATGATCCAATGACAAAATCGTTACTCAGCCGGAAGAATTTTTTCTTTACACCATTTACGTTCCGGCTCAACAGCTGGGATAAAAAAGAACCGCTCTGGTGGCACAAAAAAGGTAACGGGGCCCATGTTAATTCTCTGGTTGCCGGAAATCAGGATGGACGGAATTCAGGCCTGACTTTTATTAATCCTCTGGTTAAAATCGTTAAGGGTTGAGTGACTTGCACGAGTTTTATGAATCCGACAATCTCCAGATTAAATTCTCTCAGGGGGAATTGAGATGAAAATAGATTTTTCTTTTATTAAGCACCTGCCGGTCTGGTTGAAGACAATATTGTTACTGATCTCTGCAGTTCTCGGCCTTGTGATTTTCTTTGTCTACGCCCGGGTCACAAATACTGACGAAACTTTGTGCCTTTCCTGTCACCCGACAATTTACCGACAGTGGCATGAGAGTAAGTTCCATCCTCAGTCGGTCAGTTGCTATGAATGTCACAGCCCGCATCTGGAGGCCTTTCCTGAGAAGGGAGAATCTTTTTACCATCACTATTTAAGTATAATTATTCCGGAGAAGTTCCATGCTGATCGTGACTCGATTAATGCCAACTGTCTACGTTGTCATGCGGATATTCCCAAATTAGAGAAAGTCAAAAAAACCCGTATTGTCAAGATCTCACATAAGAAGCATTTCAAGGGAGAGAAGGTTAAGATCGACAATTGTGTGGTATGTCACTACAGTATCAGTCACGACAAATTTTCGATTGAGACAAACCGTCCCCGGATGCACGGCTGTTTTCTGGGAGAGTGTCACCAGGCTGAAAAGAAAGAGGAGCGTTGCGAAATCTGCCACTTTGTTAAGCTGGTTGAAAAAGATAAAGTACTTGAAAAAATAGATAAGAAATAGTAGGGCACCGGGGTCATGTATTGAAGCATGACCCCTATTCTCTGGCCAATTTGACAGTTTACGTTAACTGATGTTAGAGGTTCGTGAAAAACTGTTTTTTTTT
>JANTFH010000022.1 GCA_024763535.1 Thermodesulfobacteriota bacterium | reverse complement strand
TGTATTTTTTAATGATAGGGGAAGATCCAGTGATTTATCCCTCCCGCAACAATATAATTATCGCGGGAGGGATATGACGGGCCGGGGGTTGTCAGGCAACCGTAATGCAAGTTTGAAGGGTAATCTTTCTGCTATTGTCCGCAGATAATATTATTAAATATTCCTCCGTTTTCGCATGTAGTAGAAAGAGATAAAACTGGTCATCAGGAGCAGGAATATGATTCCCCACTCATTTACCGTGGGAATGCTGGGATCAACCGTTACTTCAGCACTGGCATCGGCACATAGTTTGGGGATGTTGGGTATTACGTTGCCGGCTGCATCAACCGCGATTCCACAAGCCTGCGCATGGTTAATTATATCTGTTCGTGTCTCAGTCTCGTAATAGAAACTCACGGACATCCCCGGAGCCAGAGGCAGGCTTCCGCTGATCATGGTCATATCCGCTTCCGTAATTCCCAATTGATTGTCGACAATGGAAATTTTGTCCAGATAGGTGTCACCCGTATTAGTTACGGCAAAACAATAGGTTAAATCTGCCGGGATGGTTGGTGCAGGGCAGTCAGGTGTCTGCGGGCCCACTGTTTTTAATCCTACAGTAATATGGGTGCTGCCGGGGCAGGAACCCCCATGGTCATGTTCCGGGTAGACGGTTTTGGCTAACGTTAATCCGGGATTGGGGATCTCTACCTGAGCCGTATCTGTCTCACTGGGATCCGGTACACCGGGCATGATCTGGCCGGAGCTGTCAGTCGGATTAGCGCTGACCGATGCGGTGTTGGTCAGATTCATAGTGATGGTGGATTCGTAGTAATAGGTTATGATGCCGCCCGGTGGCAGAGGTTGACCACCGCTCAACAGTGTAAGGTCCGCCAGGGTAATTCCCAGATCATTATCCTGGAAAGTAAGATTGTTCAAATAGGTATCACCGGTATTGGTGATCGTAAAACAGTAGGTAACATCGGCACCGTTTCCACCGATAACATGTTCTACGGCACTGGCATATGAAGCTCCGTTGTCGTGACCTAAGTAGACGGTTTTATCAAGATTGATATCGGGATTAGCCACAACTACCCGGGCGTCGTCGGTGGCGCTGGGGTTTGGAACCTCGGGGAGATCCGTACCGGTGGCATCTGTGGGGTTGCCGCTGGCAGTGGCCGTGTTGGTCAGGTCTCCGGCTATGGTAGTTTCATAATAGTAAACCAGCTGTGCCGCCGGTGCCAGAGGCTGGCTGCCGCTGATCAGGGTCAGGTTGGCGACGTTGATACCGAGATCAGGATCATCGATGGAGATATCATTAAGGTAGGTATCGCCGGTATTAGTGACCGTGAAACAGTAGGTAACCGGGGCGCCGATGCCGCCTGAGGCAAGTTCACCGCCGGGATACGAAGCCCCGCTGTCATGACCCGGATATACGGTTTTGGCAATCTCGATCTGCGGAGCGATCTCATCCACCTGGGCCGTGTCGCTGTCAATAACCTTTGAGGCGCCGCTCAAAGGTGTACCGCTGCTGTCGGTCGGCGTGGCCACAACTCCGGCCATGTTGGTTAAATCTCCGTTAATCGCACTTTCGTAATAATAGACCAGACTCTGGCCCGGAGCCAGGGGGGAACTGCCGCTGACGAGTGTCAGATCGGTTTCCGTAATGCCCAGATCGGTATCCGCGATGGTAAAATCATTGAGATATGTATCCCCGGTGTTGGTAACCGTAAAGCAGTAGGTGATCTCTTTGCCGTTTACCCCGTAAACCAGTTCGCTGCCGGGACATGAAGCACCGCTGTCGTGACCGAGATATACGGTTTTCTGGAGGTCTATTTCCGGGATGACTACCTGCAGTGGAGCTTTGTCGGCAGAGCAGTAGTCGTTCAGCGGACTGGCCTGACCGCAGTCAATCCCGTTACGGCCGCTGTGGGTGCTGCCGTCGGCCCCGGCCAGACTTGACCAGTCGAGTTCAAGACTGTTTTCAAGGGTGCCTGAAGTAGTCGCATCAACCCTGACGGTATACGTAAATTGCCACTGCTCACCCTGCAGCAGGGAGGCTTTGTGGAACTCAAGGTTCTGACCGGAACCGGAGTTGGTTTCCGTCGATGAGATAAAGGTCAGACCGGCGGGCAGGATATCCCTGATCACCAGATCAAAGGCATCACTGGTGCTGCCGGTAGCATGCTGCGCCGTAACCGTGTAGGTTACCAGATCGCCCCGGGCCTGAATGGTGGGGAAGACGGTTTTACTGACCTCAAGCTGCGGTTCAATAATATTGATATCAACATTCTGCGAATATTCGTCGCTTCCGGCCGTCCAGCGGACAAAAGCCTGATTACCGATGACTACACCGTCCTGGTTGGCCGGAATATTGTCGGCCTTAACCGTCAACTCCACATCGAAATGGTCATCCGTGGGGTCGGCGTTGACCGCGTTGGTAACGTCTCCGAAATCGAACTCAACATTGCCGGTCGGGGTGTCATAGTTGGGGTCGGAAAAGGAGATTATACCGATACCCGGAGTAATTATCTGGTGGCTCTGCAGGGTCAGTCCGGTCGGGATGTCATCGTGGACTTCGACATCCGGTGAAACTCCTTCAATGACCCAGGTGCGCAGGTTATAAGCGAACTCTTCACCTATCGTAAAATGGTCGTTACCGCCGATGAGGGTTTTGACGATCGAGATTTTTGCTTTGACCTTAAAATCGTGTGCAGCCGACTCGCCGTAGTTATTTAAGACTCCGGAATTATCGTCGTCACAGGGCGGGATGGCGCAATCGCGGACGCCGCTGCTGTTATCGCCGCTAACCTGGCTGGCGTAGGAGGCTGAGGTTTCGTTGGTCAAGGTTTCATCGGCAACCACCAGATTCATCAAGCGGCAGTCAAATTCGACATAGAAATGGCTTCCGGGCGACATCTGGAAGGCCGGCAGGGCGATGGTGTCATCAGCGCCGGTTGTAGTTGAAATGTTCAAGTCCGCCGTTGTCAGCGGGGTTGTGGTTCCATTTTGATAAATGTCACCGCTGACGACGCTCAGGGCCGGATTGGTAATCTGGTAAAGTCCGTTATCCGGGCCCAGATTCGGCAGCACATCCTGCCAGTCCATCTGCCAGGCCGTGGTATGGCCGTTGTTCCAGAATTCAACCCGGTAGCGCAGTGAATCTCCGGCCTGGAGGTCAACCGGGGTCGTCTGCGGCGTTTTCTCCATGTAGAGATTGGGCTCGCCGACAGTCATGGTTTGCGTCACCGGCCCGGCACTCTGGCCCGTGCCGTAGGTCAAAAGGGCACTGTTGTCCAGGGTCGTTCCGTCCTGGTTGGTCATCACATTTTCGACCTTGACATTATATGTGATCAGCAAGTCAGCCGCCGGAGCTGGATTTGTCACATTGCCGAAATCCCATTTCAACTTCCGCGTACTCGGATCCCAGCTGAAGGTTGGGGGATTGGTTGAGGTAAAACCTGTCGGCGGCGTAACCGACTGGCTCCCGGCAACATAGATAAGGCCGTCGGGCAGGGTGTCGGTAACGATAAAGTTAGAGGTGGTTCCGACCGGAATCCCGAGGGTGAGTTTGAAGGTCTCTTCGTCGGCAATGGCGTACCAGGTCTGGGGCGTGACAATCTCTTTTGTGATACTGGGGATATTGGTGCTGACCGAGGCGGAATCCGAACCGTTAAGATCGTTGATATCGCCCGATCCGGTTCGCTCTCCGGTATCAGTCCCGGGATTTCCGGGGGTGGCATCACCGGTGCCGTGGTCTCCGGGCAGACTGGTGGTAACAAATTCAGCCGTATTGGTGATAGTTTGTCCGAAGATAACTCCCGGTATGAGTTCAGCTGTATAGGTAACGGTCACGCATTCACCCGGGTCGAGCTGGTCGATGGTGCCGTCCAGAGTATTGCCGGAAAATGAAGCTGTAGCAATAGCTCCGGTTGCGCCGGTATCGATGGTTGTAACCTGTGGATTCTGGTAATCGGCCGGCAGCGGATCGGTGAAGACCCAGTCAAAGGCGCCGGCGGCATAGTTGCCGGTGGCGTTGTTGCAGAGTTGTACCGTGAATGTGATCGTATCGCCGCCCTCGGCCGAAGTCGGAGTCGCGGTTTTGATGATCCCCGGTACCGGTTCGACCACTCGTACACTGACCCGGTTTCCCTGAGTTGTATATTCCGTTCCGGAGGCATCATGCCAAACCATCTGGATCTGGTCAGTCAATCTTCTGCTCGTATTATTGCCGCTGCTGTTTCTGGTAACACATTTGAGTTTCAGGATCAGATGGGCAGCTTTACCACTGTTATTGGTGACATTGCCCACGGCAAGATTTAAGTTTCGGCCTGACTGGGTTAAAGTTACAGATACCGGAGTGCCGGGAGTATTACTGTTGATCCCACCCGGGTTGGTACCGGTTGTGATGGTACTATCATCCCGATCGAGAGTGGCCGATCCGGCAATATAACCCAGACCCGAGGGGATTCTGTCCCTCAAGGTTACATCCAAAGTCTCTCCGGCCGGAAATGTGTATTCAAGGCGGTATTCCGCGACTTCACCGACAGCCATTTTATTACCTGAGGTGTCGGACTCGGAAGTTGCCGTCAGGCTCTTGGCATCGGTTACTTTTTCGGAAACAATTTCGTCGCTGCCCTGATCTTCCGTTTTGCGATCGTAAGCGGTATCTTCCGTTTCCGAATCACTCGGTTTCAGACTCCAGCCGTTAACGGTTGCCAGGTTTATGAAATTTGATCCGGTTACCAGGCTCGGAGCGATCTGCACCGTGAAACTGAAGGTTCGGCTGGCGCCGGGGGCAATGGCATTATCGCCGTTAATTTTATAGTCAACCCGGCAGGCGGGAGCCGTGCCGCTGACGCTGTAACTGAAATCAGTCGGAGTTGTACCCTCGGTTATCGTCGTACAGTCATAAACTATAACATCATTACTGTCGACAATACCGTCGGGAGTGCCGTTGCTTTTGGCATTGTTGTCGTTGATAAGATCATTGAGGCTGACATTATAGGCCGGGCCGTCACCGTTGTTGGTGGCGGTCAGGGTGATGGTTACCGTATCTCCGGCCTGGAGGTCGGATTTGGGCGAGATGGTTTTAGCAAGGGTAAGCTTAGGCTCGGTAACCGTGGTCTGAGCCTGTTTATCCAGGGTGAAACCGCTGGAAGTCGTCCCGTCGGCAAATAAAATATCAAACGTGACGGCCGCAGAGTTGGTCAGCACGGTGCCGCTCTGATTTGCCGGATTATTGAGAATCCGGGCCGTAATTTCATAATCGAAGGTCTTTTTGCCGTTAAAGTCAGCCGGCGACCAGGTCAAAGTCTGTCCGGTCGCGTCCGGGCTGCCGCTGACGACAGGTGATCCGGCGCCCAGATCATCATTGCCGCCCGGCCAGGCTTGAGAACTTACATACTCAACCCAGGGCGGCAGGCTGTCAACGATATTGACATTCTGAAACTCATCCGTGTTGGAAAAAACCGCCGTCACCCGGTAGGTCAAAAGTTCACCGACGTTGGCGGTGGTCGGGGTTACGCTCTTGTCCAGACTGAAGGCGGCAACATAGGCTTCGGCATCTTTATCGACATAGGTGCAGGTCTCATTGCCCGCATTGTCATGACATTTACCGAAAACCTGAGCTTGGTTGGAGAGTGAGCCGGAACCGGTTGTGGCTGTAACCGTGGTTGTCCAGGTACCGCCGTTTCTCGGTACGCTGATGGAGTTCCAGACACCCTGGTTCCCGGTCCAGGCGCCTCCTTGATTGTCTGATGGAGAACTGAAACCGGCGCCCAGGTTTTCGGTCAGGGTCAGATTTTCGGCCGCCGCGTTACCGGAATTGGTCAGGGTGATGGTCCAGGTGGCCGGGTCTCCCTCATTCACAATCTGCTGCGTTGGTGTGATTGCGATGGCGATATTCGGAGCTCTCGGGGTAAAGGTATCGACAGCGCTGTCGCTCCCCTCTTCACCGCACGAGGTTGTATAGTTAAAGACCACTCTATTGGTTAACTCGCCCGCCGGAGCCAGACATTCACCTGAACTTCCGGTCTTGCTCTTGATCCAGAAGCGGATACGGATAGTCTCATTCGGGGCGATAAAATCGATGTTGCCGGGTCCCCAGGTAATGGTGTCGCCGCTTAGTGTGGGACAGGTGAAAGGAGCATGAGTTACGTTGCCCGGCGTGTTGACTGCGGTTATGGTGCAGGGGCCGTTGGGATCGACTTCGTAGCCTCCCGGCAGGGTGTCGATGATGCCGCGGTTTGCGGCCGAGCCGCCGTCGTTGATAATAGAGATTCTCACCTCTCCACCGCACCGGCTCGCCCAGTTCGCATGTCTTAAAACCAACTGGCCGTCGCCGCTTGAAAAATCGGGCGTGGTGAGTAGAGGGAGCGCCTCAGTAACCGTCTGTCGCATGGGGGGGGTATCACAGCATCCGAACTTGACGGTAGCTTTATTTAATGTCTGCTGGGCCGTACAGCCGCCCAGATTGACTATTGTCCTGTAGGTAACCTCGTGTGTAGTATCCGGCGGCATATCAAAGAGTGGGTAGCCGTCCATCCAGTCATTCGGCAGAGGAGTCGTGCTATCCAGTATGCCGCTGGCATTTTTATAGCTGACGTTTGTGGGCAGGGTAGCGCTGATTTCCACCGCTTTGGCCACGTAGTCGCCGAAATTATGATAGGTGATTTTCCATTCAAGCTCATCGGCGGGGTCGGCCAGCACCTTGTTTCCGGACCAGTCCGTTCCCTTGGTAATATTGCGGCCCACGAGAGTAGCGGTAACCCGGGGATTGAAAGGTTCGGTTGCCAGGATCTTTGCCGCCGAAACACTGCCGGGATGGTTGCCTTCAAAATTACAGGGAGGATAGAAGATTGCGCTAGCGGAAGCTTTTTTATCGGAGAGGGCAAAGGCGGCAGCGGCTGTACAATCGGCAATTTCAGCGGTGAAATCCACTGTCAGTGAACTACCGGGTTTCATCGCTTTAGCCTGCGGCGAATCTTGATTAAAAGGTAAAACATCGGTGAAATCCCAGATGATTTGCTGCCGATGGCCAACCATATTGGTGGTCATTGTCGGCGGGCCGCTCAGCGATCCATAGCCGTTTTCGTGAGTATACGAGGGGGGGGTTGTTGTATCAATGGTTACGCCCGGCGGCAGCAGTTCAACGATCTGAGTTCGATAGGCATCATCCTGGGCACTGTTTTGTACCTTGATGTGAAGCTGTGACGGCTGATCGTTGCAGTAATCAAATTTGTCGCCGGTGTGACTGATGACCATGACCTGGGAGTCAGGCAGTGAGACGACGGAACTCTTTTCCACAATATCACACGATTCATCTGGATCGGGTTCGCACCAGCTCAAAGAGGCGTTAATGCCGAGTTCCGTACAGCCGGTCAGTTTGAGTTTTATCCTGAGAATTCTCCAGCTTCCGGACTCGATTTCATCATAATGGAGAATCACATTATGATCGTCGATTATCTCTATTGAATCGGGTGGACTGCCCGATATTACACTGGAGCTAAAGTAGATCAGGTCGGCATCCAGAGAAACTCTCACCGCGACATTGTAGAGCGGTCCCGAGCCGCCGTTAACGATAGCCACAGTTTGTTTGGGGTAGGGGGTAAGGGAGAAGACCGTGGCCGGGCCCAGGTGCAGTGTCGGTACACCGTCCAGGACTTTAAGGGTCGCGTCGGTTGAACGCGGGGCCGTACGTACGGGGGGGGTGGTTCCATCTTCACATTTGTTGTTATAGACTCCGGTCGCCGCCCACTCCAGTCCCTCCGTGTTGCAGCTGTGTTTCATTCTGAACGTAATTGTGCCCTGCGGCAGGATATCTCCGCCAACTGCATGGGCAGCAAAATCCCAGGTATAGGTTCCATCGCCGTTGTCGACGGCTTCAAATGGGGCAATCTCATTGCCGGCGGCATCTTTAATATCGGTAAAGCTGACAGTGTCTACGTACAGGGTTTGCGATACGCTCTCCGTGTCAAGCGTAACTTTGGCATCGTAAAGGGTGCGGAACCCGCCGATGGTGATAGTGTATTCCTGAATTTCGCAGGTGTTGATCAGATCCGGGGTACCGCCGGCCGTAACTTCCATACGGGAGCCTTCGACCGAAAAATCGGCGGCCACGTTAAAAGCAACAGAATTTCCGCAGCCGGTGCCGTTGCCGGGTACCGTTAAAGCCGAGATATTACGAAAAAAATCACCTTCACTGTTTCGGGTTGTATAGGTGTAGGTAACGCATAAAGTGGCACCACTATTGGGTTTTGGAGCGGCAGTATCTTTCAAATATGAGAGGTCAAGATCAAAAGATGGTGGGGGACTTGGAAAGTCGTCGGTATAATCGGTACCATTAACCTCAATTTTATCTATCGAAACAAAAGTGAATCCGGCGGGGTTAGACATATGGTTGTCAAGTCTAATCCCATCCCAGTCCGCCGGGGCTCCGCTACTGTTAAAGGTATAGCAGGTTTTAAACTGGATATCACTGCAGACATCCGCAGGTGCGGAAAAGAGTCTTGTAACCGATGAGGAGCTGATGACATCGCCATGTGTATCGTTAACGTCCGTACATCTCACGGCATTATCAAGAATGATCAAACCGGGACAGCCCCGACAGTCATCCGGCACTGAACTGACGCTAGCCCGGTTGCAGATGCGTCTGAATCCGAGACAGGGGTCATCGGGAACAGCCATAACAATGGTGTGGACAACAGCGTCACCGGAGTGCTGGAAAGAGGCCGGCCAGGTTATCGTATGTTGACTTGAGTCAACCGTGCCGCTGTCGGGGTCGGTAAGGACAAATGCCTCCGGATAGTTGTCGACAAGATCCGTTGTGAATGGAGCGGCCAGGTCCGGGCCCGTGTAGGTCGCTGTGACGGTGTAGGTTAATCCGGTTGCGCCGACTTCGGCTGAGCCAGGGCCGGTTTTCACTACGGTAATTGTGGGCGGTGGCGGTACGGCCATGACCCAGGTCTGGGGGCCGATAACCGGGGTATGGTAGACGGTACCGTAATCTCTTCCGCACTGGTTGGTGTAGAAGGGGGTAAATACCAGGTCGGCACTCTCGGTGATAGGACAGCCGCTGCCATCGGGCTCGATATCAAATTCGAAAGTCAGGGTCTCGCCGGGAGGAATGTCGGTAATACCGAAAGTGTTTGTCGTTTCGACAAAATTCAACCCCGTGGTTATGGGGGTAATCTTCCAGTCATCCGGCCGGTTTTCCATCGTCAGAAGACAATTTTCGGCCGGGCCGTTACCGCTGTTGCTGATGGTGATGGCGGCTCTGGTTTTAGCTCCTCCGGGACAGTAGGTGATCGGGCCGGGGTTGTTGATCTCAATATTGAGCACAGGCTCATTTATCTCAAGGTCGACTGAGGCCCTGGCTTCCAGAGTGGAGCACGCATTGGTGCCATCGCCCCAGTTGACGACGACACTGTATTCGTTGTCCCGGTCACATGATAAAACCTCAACCTTGATCTCGTATTGCGCCTCACTGCGGGCGGAAATCGGGCCGCTGTTCCACTCCTGCGGCGCTGTCAGGGATGCGGGCAAATGATGTCCGGACGAGCTCGTTATTTCGGTGACCTCATCAGATCCGGTATCAATTTTAATATCTGCTCCGAGGTATACCGAAGCGTCGCTGTTGTTCTTGATGGTCAGGGTCCAGGTAACGATGTCACCGACACTGGCATGGGCGACCGAACTGCCATCGGGAGCGACCATGGTTATGCTGACTACCGGGTTTTTGATCTCAATCTTACCTGAGTATTCCGTAACCGTGCTACTGCCGTCATAAATCGCCGCAGTCATATTCTGGTTGTCAGCGGCTCCGCAGTCGGGACGGGCTTTGTAGGAGAATTCGCGCTGACCGCCGTTGCCCGCCAGGTTGACAGCGGACCAGACCAGCGTGTGGGGCGGGCCGGCGGATTCGCTGCCGCCGCCGTTATCGGTAACCGTGAAATCATCCGGCAGGGTAACCGTCAGTTCGGCATTGGCAATCGCGTCAGGATCGGGATTGGTAACCAGTACCTTCCACTCCCCCTCTTCACCGATATTGAGCGAGGCCGTTTCCTGGGAAAAGGAGAGTTCCAGCGCCGCCCGGGCACTGGTTGCCCAGCTTAAACTGATAAAACATAAAAAAATAAGGATTCCGACGAGTTCCAAACGGCGGGATGGTTTCATTGGCTCTTCCTGCTAAATTATAACTATATTCAAATCTTAATTTATTTACTTAAGGGCAACCGAAATAGGAGAGATTATCGACCGGAGTTTCAGTTGCTTTTCTCTTATTTATAAACCCTATCTAATTAGTCGATTCTCATAACACCTTTAACAGTTTAAATCAAATGGATTATAGTGTTGTTCATTAATTATTTTTATTTTGTTTATGGCTTACAGTATTTGACCGTCTGAATTAGGTAGGGAAAAAAGAGAGTCTGGAGAGCTCTTTGCCGGGATTCGGGCAAGAGGTTAAATTTTATACCGGGGATTTAATTTTTAACGACCCGCACATTAGCTTTTCGCTTCACTTTAACCCTGAGTAGTCTTGTGGTGTCTTTGTTTTGATCGCAGATGTGGTTGGCATATATGTTGCTGAAACAGATATTCAACCGTATTCTTACAAGATCAATTTAATACGATGTAAAATTTACATTTAACTTTTTACCTGCAAATTTACACGCGGAGGCATTGATGGCTGAGATTAAAAAACTGGAAACTGCGAAACTTATGAAAAAGGTGATGGCGGATCATTTCTATGAGATTGATGCCGCGGTCAAATCGGGCAATCCCAAGGTTGCCTGGTGCACCAGTGTCGGCCCGGCCGAACTTCTTCGGGCGATGGGTTTTGTGGTCTACTTTCCGGAAAATCATGCCGCGATTCTCGGGGCCTCCCGGGCGGCCAACGACTGTATTCCGGCCGCCAACGCGATCGGTTATTCGCCTGAAATCTGTTCTTACCTGACCTCTGATGTCGGTGCCTATCTTAAAGGCTTTACGCCGCTGAGTAAAATTTACGACGGGATCGAATCGATCCCCAAACCCGATGTCCTGGTTTACAACACCAACCAGTGCCGCGACGTCAAGGACTGGTTCGAGTGGTATGCCCGCGAGTGGAAGGTGCCCTGTTTCGGGATTGAGAGTTTTGTCAATGTCGGGGCGGTGACTAAAGATCATGTCGACAGCATCGCCGCTCAGATGCGGAAGCTGGCCTCCGATATTACGGCGGCTACCGGCAATAAGATGGACGAGGATCTTTTGAAAGATACGGTACGGCTCTCCCGTAAATGTTCCGATTTGTGGAAAGATGTGCTGGAGATTGCCGCCAATAAACCTTCACCCTTAACCTTTTTTGACGGCACCATTCATATGGGGCCGGCCGTTTGTCTGCGCGGTACCCAGGTGGCGGTTGATTATTATGAGACGCTGCTCAAAGAGCTGCGGGGCTGGGTTGACCAGGGTGTGGCCGCGGTTGCCGGTGAGCGCCACCGGATCTACTGGGAAGGGATGCCGATCTGGGGTAAATTAAGGGAAAATGCCAAGCTTTTTCTCGGCCTGCAGACCTGTCTGGTGGCCTCCACTTATTGCAACAGCTGGATTTTTACCGCTTTAGATCCGGATGATCCGTGGAATTCAATGGCCCGGGCCTACACCGAACTTTTTATCGTTCGCGATGATGATTATAAGGAAGATTACTACCGGCGGATGCTCGACCTTTTCGATTTCGACGGAATTATCTTTCATGATGCCAAAACCTGTCCCAACAACTCCAACTGCCGCTACGGTCTGCCACAGCGTTTCAGTAAAGAGACCGGGATTCCGTTCATCACTATTGACGGTGATCTTAACGATCTGCGCTGCTATTCAGAAGAGCAGGCGATCACCAAGATTGAGGCTTTCATCGAGCAACTGGACGGTTAAATGAAATCTCTGTTTGCCGGCATAGATATCGGCTCAACCACGGCCAAGGCGGTTATCGTTGATGATAGCTCCGCCATTTTGGCTCAGGCGATTCTGCGCAGCGGTTATGATTTTGCCGCGGTCTCGGAAGCGGTTCTGGTCGCGGCTTTGGAATCAGCCGGTATCGAACGCAGTGCTGTCGCCGCGGTTACGTCAACCGGCTACGGCCGGCGCAACGTTGAATTTGCCGATTTTCAGCGGACCGAGATTCTCTGTCATGCCAAGGGCGTGCATCACTACTTCCCGGAGCCGGTGAGCGTGGTTGATATCGGCGGCCAGGATAACAAGATAATTCATCTCGGAGCGCATGGTGAGCGTTTGAATTTTACCATGAACCGCAAATGTGCCGCCGGTACCGGGGCCTTTATCGAAGAGATCGCCTATCGTCTCGACCTTAAACTTGAGGACTTAAACGGTATGGCCGAAGCCTCACCGACCGAGGTTGCGATCGGCTCTTTCTGTACGGTTTTCAGCTGCACCGAGATTTTAGGGATGGCCCGGCGCGGGATTCCGATTAACGGAATCATCAAAGGGGTCTTTCGTTCCGTGGTCAAACGGGTTGCCGAGATGGATGCTTTAGACGGCAAAGTCGTGATGACCGGTGGCGTGGTTGATCATAATCCGATTGTCAGGGTGATGCTGGGTGAGGCTTTAGGCCGGGAGGTCAAAGTTCCGCCTCATCCCCAGGTTATCGGCGCCCTGGGCGCGGCCCTGATTGCCAAAGAGTTATCAGACAATAAGATATAACCGGTGCAAAGCTAAATTAGATGTAACTGTTTAGCCGGATCTCATAAAGCTATAGCAAATGGTATCGAACTTTGCTTCGCCCTGTTTCACACGGGGACAGAATTGAATTCTGTCCCCTGTCCCCAAATCGAGACGGTTTGAGGAGGTTGCTGAATAGTTACAATTAGATTTAGATTAATTTTATTTTTAATATTCTTAAACTGTAAGACAAACTAAAAAAGAAGGTATTATCATGTTAGATGCACTTTTTCGTCCCCGGGCTGTAGCTGTGATCGGCGCTTCAAATCGACGTTTAACGATTGGCTACCGGATTGTTGAGAATCTGGTTGACAGCGGTTTCAAGGGGCCGATCTTTCCGATCAACCCCAAGGCACCCTATATCAAAAACTTTATCGCCTATAAAGACATCATGGATGTTCCGCTTCAGGTTGACCTGGCTCACATCATCGTCAAAAATACCCGGGTCCCCGGCGAGATCGAAAAGTGCGGTAAAAAGGGCATTAAAGTGGTCATCGTCAATACCGCCGGTTTCGGTGAGATCGGCGAAGAGGGTGTCAAACTTCAGGAAGAGATGCTTGCGGTTGCCAGAAAATACGGCGTCCGGGTCTTCGGCCCCAACTGTCAGGGCGTGATGAATTCCGACCCTGAAGTTCGGGCCTATTGCAACTTTACCTTCACCAGTATGATCGAAGGTTCAATCTCGGTTATGGCCCAGTCGGGCGGTGTCGGTGAGGTTATCAACAACCGTCTCTATGAACTCGGGCTCGGTTTCCGGATGTATGCTTCCTACGGTAATCAGGCTGATATCAATGCCACCGAAATCCTTGAATACTGGGGCAATGATGCCGGCACCAAGGTTATTATGCTTCATATTGAAACCCTGCAGGATCCGGCCGGATTTGCCAAGGTTGCCAAAGAAATTACCAAGCGCAAGCCGATTTTGGCGATGAAGACCGGCCGCACCAAACTCGGGGCGAAAGCGGTTTCTTCGCATACCGGCGGTATGATGGCGGTTGATACGACCACCAATCTGCTGCTTGAAAAATGCGGCATTTTGACCTTTACCGATGAAGAAGAACTCTGTCAGGCGGCCCGGGCTCTGGCCCAGCTGCCGGTGGCTGAAGGCAACCGGGTTGGCATTATCACCAATACCGGCGGCCCCGGAATTATCGTTACCGATGAACTGACCGAGCGCGGCTGCGACCTTTCCGAGATCAGTCAGGCGAGTCGGGACAGTCTTCAGGGTAATCTCTATCCTGAAGCCTCACTCGCCAATCCGGTTGACGTTCTGGCGACCGCGACTCCGGAGCACTATAAGCTGTCAGCTGAAACTCTGATGAGTGACCCCGGAGTTGATATCGTTTTCGTTAACTTTATCACCCCGTTTTTCGTTGATACCGAAGGTGTCGCCCGCGGTTTGACCGAGGTTGCCAAAGACGCGTCCAAGCCCATGGTGGCCTGTGTCATGACCGAAAAAGAGGGCTGGCAGAAGACTTTGGAAATTTTCAATGAGGGCGGCATTCCGACCTTCGATATGCCGGAGATGGCCGGTAAGGTTGCCGCCGCGATTGCCCGTTATGGGGCCCTGCAGCGGCGCCAGGAGAGTTCCCCGGTATCCTATAATGGAGTTGACAGCGCCGCTGCGACCCAGTTGATCGAAAAAACCAAAGCTTCAGGCCGTGCTTTTATGGCTCAGGCCGACGCTTTCAGCCTGCTGGCGGCTTACGGCCTGCCGGTGCCGGCTTACGGTGAAATCAGTGATTGCGCCGGGGCTCTGGCGGCGGCCGCCGAGATCGGCTATCCGGTAACCATCAAGGTTGAATCCGAGGATGTCGTTCATAAATCCGATGCCGGCGGGGTTGCCCTCAATATCAAGGATGATGCCGAATTGACGGCCGCCTGTGAAAAAATGACACAGAATTTCCCCGGTGCCCGCTGTTTCATCCAGAAATTTCTCGATCCAGGGATTGAAGTGATGGTCGGTGCCAACCGTGAGACTGAAGGTCTGGGGCATGTTGTGGCTTTCGGCCTCGGCGGTATCTTTGTCGAAGTGATGAAGGATGTGGTTTTCCGCCTCAACCCGCTTTCAGCCGATGATATCGATGAGATGATTCACGGGATTAAAGGTTTTCCAATTCTGGAAGGAATCCGCGGCCGGGCCGGTGGTGATATCGATAAATTGAAAGAGGTTTTAAGCCGCATATCGATGCTGCTGCGGAACCATGACGAGATTGATGAGATGGATTTGAACCCGATTTTCTCCTACCCTGAGGGTCGGGAACCGGGTCTGGTTGATGTTAGAATTAAATTGAAATAAGAGGAATTACAAGATGGCATTATGGCTTAATTTAGGCGAAATTTTACGGGTTAACGCGGTAAAATTTCCGCAGCAGATCGCTTTTTGTGACGCAACTCGTCATTTTACTTATCCACAGACTAATGTCCGGGTCAACCGGCTGGCGAATGCTCTTTCCGGTCTCGGGGTGATGAAGGGTGATAAGGTCTCCTGTTTTATGGAGAACTCGATTGAAATTTGTGAACTCTATCTCGCCTGTGCCAAATTGGGTGCGGTCATCAATCCGATCAATTTTCGTCTGGTCGGGCCGGAAGTAGAGTATATTGTCAATAACGCCGATGCCAAGGTGATGATGGTTGATGATGAGTTCGTGCCGATGGTTGAAGGCATCCGGGCCCAGCTTACCAGTGTCAACGATTTTGTTGTTGTCGGTGAAGCGGCTGCCGGATTTCACGAGTATGAAGCTCTGCTCGCCGGTGCGGCCGAGAGTGAGCCTGAAGTTACGGTGGCCCCGGCCGATCCCTGGATTCTGCTTTACACCTCCGGGACCACCGGTCGGCCGAAAGGCGTGGTTCGTTCGCACGAATCCTATATCGCTTTCTATCTGATTAATGGTGCCGATTTCTGTTTCAGCTACCGGGATATGATTTTGACCTGCATGCCGCTTTGTCATGTCAACACCACCTTCTTCTCATTTGCGGCAACCTATTTCGGCGGCGGTAATTTCATTCAGCCGGCCCGGGCTTTCCGGCCGGAGAAGATTTTAAAGATTATCGAGCAGGAGAAAATCACCTTCCTGTCGCTGATTCCGACTCACTATAATCTTATCTTCAGCCTCGATCAGGAGACGCTTGACTCTTTTGATCTCTCTTCAATTGTCAAACTGCTCTGTTCTTCGGCTCCGGCCCGGAAGGAGCATAAAGAGGCGATCATGAAGCTGATTCCCGGGGTTAAGCTCTATGAAGGCTACGGTTCCACCGAAGCCGGGATCGTGACGACGCTGATGCCGGAAGATCAGATGCGCAAACCGGGCTCCATAGGTAAAGAGTCTTCGGGTACCGACTTGATTAAAATCCTCGATGAGAACGGTAACGAAGTCGCTCCCGGTGAAGTCGGCGAACTCTACTCCCGCGGACCGATGCTTTTTGATCGCTACTATAAACTGCCGGAAGTTACCGCTGAATCCTTTCAGGGCGAATACTTCTCGGCCGGTGATATGGCCCGGCGTGATGATGAGGGTTACTACTACCTGGTCGACCGGAAAAAGAATATGATCATCACCGGCGGCGAGAACGTCTATCCTTCCGAGGTCGAAAATGTTCTGGCTGCGCATGACGATATCTTTGATGTTGCCGTGGTTGGTCTGCCGCATGAAAAATGGGGCGAAGAGGTGAGCGCGGTGATTATTCTGAAAGAGGGTCACTCTCTGGCGGAAAAAGATGTAACCGATTACTGCCGGGCTCAGCTGGCACCTTATAAATGTCCGAAAAAGATATTTTTCATCGCTGCCGACGAGATGCCGCGCACCGGTACCGGAAAAATTTTACATCGAATTTTACGCGAGCGTTTCGCGGAGTAGATTTTTAAGGTTGGGGACAGATTTCAAATCTGTCCCGGTTAACCCTGATTGATTGCACAAATAGTCTTGGAGTAACTCAATAACACTGTAGAAAGGATTTGATTATGAAAGTTGCAATTGTTGGAGCCGGGGGCCTCGGGGGCTCTTTCGGAGCGATGCTCTATCTTAATGGGGTTGATGTTACCCTGATCGAGATTGACCGGCGTCGGGTCGATGCGATTACGGCCAATGGTCTTGATATCCTGCTGCCGGACGGAAGTGAAAAAAACTGTAAGATCAAAATCACCGATGATCCGGCAAGTGTCGGGGTTGTTGATCTCGTGCAGATTTCGGTGAAAGGTTATCACACCGAGGTCGCGGCCCGGAATGCTTTGCCGATGGTCGGCCCGGAGACCTATGTTCTGTCTGTGCAGAACGGTCTTGGTAATCTCAGGCAGATTGAAAAAAGTATTCCTAAAGAGCAGATCTTAGGCGGAGTTACGGCTTTGAGCGCGATGCCTCTGGGTTTGAACAAGGTTAAGTTCAACGGCGGCATCGGCGGCGTGCGTTTCGGTCGTATGGACGGCAAGGTTGACAGCAAGCTTGAAAAGATCGCCGCAACCATGAGTGCCGCCGGGCTTGAAACGCATATTATCGATGGTGATATCCGGGTGCCGATCTGGCGTAAACTGCTGGCTAATGCCGGTAACTGTGTTGCGGCCATGAGCGGCTTTACCGGCAACCAGCTTTTAGCCTGTGCTGAAACCAGTAAACTGACGGCGATGCTGGCCAACGAGACCGCTGCGGTGGCCCGTTCCGAGGGGCTTGATTTTCCCGAACTTGAAGATGCCGGCACCTACGTCTTGACCAAATGCCTGCCCGGAGTCAAGGATAATAAAATCTCGATGCTTCAGGATGTTGAAGCCGGCCGCCGGACTGAGATCGATACTCTGAATGCCGAGATTGCCAAGGTCGGGGCCGCCAACGGCGTTCCGACCCCGGTCAATGATGTGATGACCCTTTTGATCAAAGCCCGCGAGCAGAAGATGCTCTGGGATATGGAAGCTAAATAAACGGCAAACTATTTCGCTTTGGGGACAGATATATCTATCTGTCCCCGTTTGAGAGAGCGAAGCAAAGTTCGTATTTATCCTCATTAACTTTTTTTCGTTCTGGGGACAGATTTCAAATCTGTCCCCGTTTATGAGCATTTATTAGGGCGAAGCCAAGTTCTTAGCTGCACCTTTATTTTTTTTAGATACTTAACATTCAATTTATTAACTAATTCAAGGAGAATTTCAGTATGTTTACGAAAGCTTACATTCCCTATGGGGGTTACTTTTCTTCACCTTTCGCCCGCTGGCAGGGGACGCTGGCCAATGAGAACGGGATCAAACTGGCGGCGGCTACGGCTAAACGCTGGCTGGCTGAGAAAAAGATTGATGCCGGCGTTTTTGAATACCTCTATTACGGTTTTACGATTCCCCAGAATCACGGATTCTACGCCAGTCCCTGGGCCGCGGCGATGATGGGGGCCGAGCGGATTCCGGGCTGCATTATCAGCCAGGCCTGCTCGACCTCAACTACCTGTGTTTACCAGGCCGCACTCGGCATTGAAATGGGCGAGTATAATAAAGCCTTTACCCTGATGTCGGATCGCTGCTCCAACGGCCCGCACCTGGCCTGGCCGAATCCGAAGGGACCGGGCGGCCAGCTGGAGACCGAAAACTGGCTGATGGACAATTTCGGTAATGATCCCTGGGCGAAAAACGCCATGATCGAAACCGCTGAGAATGTGGCGAAAGAGGCCGGTATTACCCGGGAAGAGTGCGATGCTCTGGCTCTGCGCCGTTTCGAACAGTATCAGGACGCTCTGGCCGATGACCGGGCTTTCCAGAAACGCTATATGTTTCCGGTTGAGTTGCAGGTCAGCCGCAAGAAAACTATTACTTTCAGTGAAGATGAAGGCATCGCTCCGACGACGGCTGAAGGTCTGGCCGGCCTGCGTTCGGTTCTGCCGGGCGGAGTGCACACTTTCGGCGCTCAGACCCATCCGGCGGACGGTAACTGCGGCTTGATTGTTACTGACCAGGCAACCGCGAAAGAGTTAAGCAGCGATAAAAATGTTGAAATCCAGATTCTCTCTTATGCTTTCTCTCGTGAGAAGAAGGGTTATATGGCGGCAGCAGTCGTCCCGGCGGCCGAGAAAGCGCTGCAGAAAGCCGGCATCACGGTTAAAGATGTTAAATCACTTAAAACTCATAATCCGTTTGCCGTTAATGATCTCTATCTGGCGAAACAGATGGGAATTGATGCGAATGGCTTCAATAACTACGGCAGTTCTCTGGTTTTCGGTCATCCTCAGGGGCCGACCGCCGGTCGCTGCATGATTGAGATGATTGAAGAGCTGGCCTTAAAGGGCGGCGGTTACGGTCTGTTCGCCGGTTGTGCCGCCGGTGACACGGCTGCGGCATTGGTCATGAAAGTAACCTGTTAAAAATGGCGTCGCATAAAGATCGAAATTTTTACTTGGCCATTTCATCACTGGTCACGAGTTATTAAAAGTAATTAAATTTAGACAGAGGTTAAAGTTATGAGCGCAAAAAAAGCAATTTTGTCGGGTAACGAAGCGATTGCCCGGGGAGTCTGGGAAGCTGGTGTCAAGCTGGCCGCGGCCTATCCCGGTACGCCTTCAACCGAGATTCTCGAAAATGTCAAAAACTACACCGATATCTACTCTGAATGGGCTCCGAACGAGAAGGTTGCCCTGGAAGTCGGCATCGGTGCCTCAATCGCCGGGGCCCGGACGCTGGTGACCATGAAGCACGTCGGTATCAATGTTGCCGCCGATCCGCTGTTTACGCTCTCCTACACCGGGGTAAACGGCGGCCTGATTCTGGTCAGTGCCGACGACCCGGCGATGCACAGCTCCCAAAATGAGCAGGATAACCGCAATTATGGTAAATCCGCCAAAATTCCGGTTGTCGAAGCCAGTGACAGCCAGGAGTGTAAAGATTTTGTTGCTATCGCTCTGGATATCAGTGAAAAATTTGACACTCCGGTTCTCTATCGAACCACGACCCGGACTTCACACTCCAAGAGTATCGTTACCCTGAAAGAGCGTAAAGAGCAGCCGGGTAAGGTTGAACTTGTAAAAGATATGCCCAAGTACACGATGCTGCCGGTCAGTGCCAAAAAGCGCCATCCGCTGGTGGAAGAGCGGATTCTGAAATTGAAAGAGTTTGCCGAAACCACGGAGCTCAACCGGGTTGAGATGGCTGATACCAAAATCGGGATTATTACCAACGGTATCAGCTACCAGTATGTTAAAGAAGCTTTGCCGAACGCCTCGGTTCTTAAACTGGGTCTCACCTATCCGCTGCCGGAAAATAAGATCAAGGATTTTGCGGCTCAGGTTGATCAACTTCTGGTGGTTGAAGAGGGTGATGCCTTTTTCGAAGATCAGATTAAAGTTATGGGGGTTAAGGTCGCCCACGGTAAAGATCTCTTTCCGATGACCGGTGAATTGAGTGCGGCTTTCATCAAGGCCCAGGTTGCAGGGGTGACTCTCGATCTTAAAGATGCTGCCGCTGATCTGCCCGGCCGGCCGCCGGCTTTTTGCCCCGGCTGTTCCCATCGCGGTATCTTTACCATTCTGAAAAAACTTAAAGTTTTTGTTTCCGGTGATATCGGCTGCTACACTCTCGGGGCGCTGCCGCCGATGGGGGCGATGCACGCCTGTGTCTGCATGGGGGCGAGTATCAGTATGGGGCACGGTATGGATAAGGTTATCGGCAAGAGTGATGACTACAGCCAGAAGGTGGTTTCCGTAATCGGTGACTCAACCTTCTTCCATTCCGGCATGACCAGTCTTTTGAACTGCATCTACAACAAGAGTACCTCGGTTGCCATGATTCTCGACAATCGGACAACCGGTATGACCGGTGGTCAGGAGAATCCGGGTTCCGGTAAAACCCTGGGTGGTGAAGATGCGATTGCCGCTGATATCCCGGCTCTGGTTAAATCTTTCGGAATCAAGAATGTTGTCAAAATTAACCCTTACGACCTGAAAGATGTTGAAGATAAAATGCGGGCCGCGCTTGACTCGGACGAGATGACGGTAGTTGTGGTTGAGGCCCCCTGCGTCTTGCGTTATCGCATCAGTCACCCGGCCTGGGTTGTCGATCGGGATAAATGTACCGGTTGTAAACAGTGCTTGAAGGTCAGTTGTAACGCTCTCTCTCTGGAAGAGGAGGGGGATGACAAATTTGTGGTGATTGATCCCAATATGTGCGCCGGTTGTGGAGTTTGTGCGCAGGTCTGTAAATTCGATGCAATTGGAGAGGCAAAATAATGGAAACGACAAATATTTTATTGGCCGGAGTTGGTGGTCAGGGGGTTCTGCTGGCGAGCCAGATCTTTACCTCCGTGGCGATTGAGGCCAAGCTTGATGTTAAACAGAGTGAAGTTCACGGTATGTCGCAGCGCGGCGGCAGTGTTACCAGTCATGTTCGTTTTGGTGAGAGGGTCTATTCGCCGACAATTGATCCGGGCGAGGCCGATTTTCTCATCGGGTTCGAGCGTCTCGAAACCCTGCGGAATATGCACTGCCTGAAAGCCGGCGGTAAGGTGATCTATAACAGTATGCGGATCAACCCGGGTACGGTTGCTTCCGGTGCGGCTGAGTATCCGGCTGATGTCCCGGAGCAGATTTTAGCTTTCGGTGAACAAACCTTTATGATCGATGGTCTCGGTCTGGCCGAACAGGCCGGTAATGCCCGCTCCTCCAACGTGGTTATGGTGGGTGCGGTTTCCAGCTTTCTCCCGCTACCGGAGAGTCTCTGGGAAGAGAAGATCAAAGAGATCCTGCCGGCCAAACTGGTTGACCTTAACCTTAAAGCCTTCCACCTCGGTCGTGCAGCGGTAAAATAGTAGTAAATTTTTATTGCTGTAACAAAAGGTAAAATAAGTGAAAGCCCGGCCTGAAAAGCCGGGCTTTTTGCGTCTGTAAGCAGTTGGAACAAGCTAAAGCGGATTGTCACAGGAGTGACATGATTTAAAAAACCGGATATGGACTGAACCACCGTATGGGGGTGGAATAGGCCCAAGAAACTTGTAAAGCCAGTTGAGGTATGATAACACTGGGCCAACATGTAATCTGTTTTATGGGGGTGGGATTGGGTAACCTGAAGAGAAAGAAACTTTGCCTGCAGGTGGGGGTGATTCTTTTAATCTTATCTGTTCTGGGAGGAGCTTCGGTTCGAGCCGCCAGCATCATTCGGGACAGGGATGAGGTGGGGAAGAATCTCTATCCCCAATACCTGCTGCTGCCTTTCGCTTTTTATAATGAGACGTTCGATTTCGCCTATGGGATTTCGCTGGGTGCCAACGGCTTTATTCAGGACCAGATGCGGTCTTTCATGGAGATCACCGGAAGTTCCAACTCCTCTTTCAATCTCTCCCTGCTCGTGACGGATTACAAGCTGCCTCTGTGTGAAAGACTTTTCCTGAGCCCCGTTATTTCCATCGGCAAATACCAAAATATGAAGGCCTATATCGACGGTAATCCCGATTATGGTTATGAGAGGGCCGGGACGAACGATTCCGATGAAGATAACTTTATTGATAAAAAGGGCTGGGACACCTTTGTCGATTTAAACCTCAACTATGTCCTGCCCATCGGGGCGGGAAGCTCTTCCGCCACCCGGACTTATATTCTGGATAGAGGTCTTCCCGCAGGAGATCTGGCCGGGGGTGAGGTCTGGAATCCTCTGACATCGGGGATCACCACCCTGGGGCTGCGCCCCTTCTATCGTCATCAGTCAATCGATGAATATGGCGGGGGCAGCCGGCATATCGACACGAACGGTCTCAAACTCTATCTTGAGTACGATAACACAGATTTTTTTCAGAACCCGGCCAAGGGGAGTTATCAACGGTTCGGGATTACGCGGGACTGGGGCTGGTTTGGCAGCTCCGATTCCTGGACTGTTCTGGATGCGGAACTCTGTAAATATTTCTCGCTCGGCCGCTCCCAACGGTTTCGTCAGCGGGTGATCGCCCTTAATTTCTGGACTACGGATACTCCCACCTGGGAAAGCCATGTGAGCGGCGGTGAAGAGATCATCAGTCACCGAGCTCCTTATTTTATGGGGTCGACCCTGGGAGGGTTTTACCGGATGCGGGCGTATCCTAAATATCGTTTCAGCGATCGTGCGGCAATTTACTACTCGGCGGAGCTGCGTCTCACACCCCGCTGGCACCCCCTGGGGGAGGTCTCCTGGATCAAAAAGTGGTTGAAGTGGGACTACTGGCAGATCGTGCCCTTCGTGGAGGTTGGCCGGGTCGCGGATGAGTGGTCCATCTCCGAACTGCACAAAAAGATGAAAGTGGATGGGGGTGTGGGGCTCCGTGCCTATATGAGGAAACTTATGATTCGTTTTGATATCGCCTTCTCGGATGAGGGCGGCGGGGCGACTTTATGGGTCGGACATCCTTTTCAATTCCAGAAATAGAAGCTGAGTTTTAACTCAATCTGATATAAAAAGGGAGTGTACTCGCTGGGGTACACTCCCTTTTTTAGTTTTTAGTCTCTTCTTTTTTTATCCTTTTTGCGATCATCCTTTTTACGCTCATGTTTTCCCTTGCGCAGCTCCTCACGGGCTTTGAGTACATTATCCCGGCATTTTATACCATTAAGACGGTTGGTCTTGGCTTTAAGCAGGTATTCATGTGCTTTTCGGCGTGATTCAGCCGTATAGTCACTCTTGTTCTCTTTTATCTTATCTTCCAGTTCCTTAATCGATTTTTGGCAGCTGTCGGTTATGCCCACTTCGGCTACAGCCGGGGCGATAAAAGATATACTCAGTAATGCAATCAATAAAACACAAAATATTTTTTTCATTGTTTTGTCTCCTTGTAGTTTCGGTTGAAGTTGTATTGAATCATCACTTAAGTTGACTATCTGCCCGAGAGACCTCAAAAAGCTGTCAGGCGTTTTTCAGCCTAAATGGCTTTGCGCAGATATGGCAAATATCATTGGTTTTGTCAAGATTAACTTTTTTAGACAATTTCTGTCAATTATGCTATTAGACATTTTTATTCATGAGTAGTTTTTATGTCAAAGCTTTACCTTATATTTAATCGGTTGATTTTGTCAGGTTGGAATTATGTCAACTAAAGCACACTCTTCGGCCTGCCCCTTCTGTGAACTGGATAAACTCGAGATAGTCGATCGCAGTGCAAATTTTTTTGTGATCTACGATAAGACACCGGTAACCCCCGGACACTGCCTTATTATTCCTTTCCAGCACCTGGCTGATGCCTTCGCATTAAATTCGGCGGAGATGGCGGAGGTTTGGGATCTGGCGTTGAAAATGCGGTGCAAATTACTGGCCGACGATCCTTCAATTTCAGGTTTCAATCTTGGTTGCAACAGCGGCATTGATGCCGGCCAGACCGTCTTTCACGTTCATATCCATTTGATTCCCCGGCGGCATGGAGATGTCGAAAAACCACGCGGCGGCGTGCGTGGCGTGATCCCGGCCCGGCAGCATTATTGAGGCAATCAAGGGCGGATAATTTAGACTTGTCCTATACTTTTGTTCACTTGAAATTTTTTAATAAAACTATTTGACATTCTCTTTTTAATCAGATAGTATTAATATAGTTTATCGTAATATGGCCTGCAAGGTTATATGGTGATAAATTTATTTTTCTGTTGGAAAATTTTTGAAAACAAGGATTCTGGTAGTTATCTTGCAATATTAAATTTGAGGAGGATCGTTATGAAAAAAAATCTTTTAACCGTATCACTGTTGGCTGTAATCAGTCTGTTTCTGATTAGTTGTGCCGGACAGCCGGTACAGAAAACCTCACCGTCTTTTGCTCCCTATAAATTCAGTGCGGATCGCTATGCTCCCAAGGTCAATAATATTGTTATCGTTATGGATGACTCTACTTCGATGTCGGAAAAATATGGAGCCAAGACGAAACTCGATATAAGTAAAGAGTTGTTGGGTGCTGTAAATAATTCCCTGCCGGAATTAAATTATAAGGCTCAGCTGATTACTTTCGGTCCCAAGAATAGAGTTTATAATAATTTCGGTCCGGCCCAATACTCAACTTCAGGTCTGGGGGCCTCTCTTGATGCGGTTAAGAATCCTGTCGGCGGCAGTAATGTTCCGTTGGCAAATGCTTTGCAGACTGCGGGTGCAAGCCTGAAGAACAGTCAGGGTAAAATTGCTGTGATCGTTATCAGTGATGGCGACCTGATGGATAAAGTTCCGGTCAAGGCGGCTGCCGCGTTGAAGAAACAGTATGGCGATCGGCTTTGTATCTATACCATCCTGCTCGACGACAGTCCGGCCGGTAAAAAGATTATGGAGCAGGTTGCTGCTGCCGGCACCTGTGGCTTCGCCACTACCGCCAATGATCTGGCGGGTTCCGGTAAACTGGCCGCTTTCGTAGAAGGCGTTTTTCTGACCAAGGCTGCACCGGCTCCGAAACCGGTTGCTGCGGCTCCGGCTGACAGTGATGGCGACGGCGTAATCGATTCGCTTGATCAATGTCCTAATACGCCTAAGGGTGCGACTGTAAACGAGAGAGGCTGCTGGACCTATCAGGCAACTGTACTGTTCGGTTTTGATAGCACGGTTATCGACCCGCAGGCCTTTAATATGCTTGACGAGGCAGTCAAAGTTCTGGGTCAGAACCAGGATCTCAAAGTTGAAATCGATGGTCATACGGACAGCACCGGCCCGGCCGAGTACAACATGGTTCTTTCAGAGAAACGGGCTCAGGCCGTCATGAAGTATTTTGTTGACAAAGGTGTTGATGCCGGTCGTCTTACCGCTAAAGGTTTTGGCCTGACTCAGCCGATTGCCGACAACGGCAGCAAAGAGGGACGCGCTAAAAACCGCAGAGTTGAATTGAAGCCGGTTAAATAAGTTTCATTTCATCTTAAGCTGAATTACCAGTAGAAAGGGGTCCGACAATTAATTGTCGGGCCCCTTTTTTTTTATATGGTCAGTTGCGGTAAACTGATTCAACTGCCGCCGCCGTTATCGGGGCCGCATTTATCATAGATATCTTCGACAACATAACCTATATACCAGGGATGTTCTCCTTTCTCCAGGTAATCAATGTACCAGAGATCTTTGATCTTGTCGGCTTCGTAAAACCAGTAGGCAGTTAATTCCAGGCCGGAGATATCGGGGCCGTCATTATCCTCGATCAGATATTCGTATGATAACTCCAGTTTCCGGGAAAGCTGGGTGGTGACCTGGGATTTAAGTCCCCAGGAGAAAGAGATTCCGCCGCTGATTGAAAAGACACTCGGTAAATCGACCTCTTCGGAAACCTCAAATTCATTTTCCTGGCTGGTGGTAACCGATTTTTCCCGGACTTCCTCGAACCAGGCCTGATCTCCGGTTCCGGGACAGTGCCATTCGAGGGGCAGGGTAATGGCTTTATCCTGATTGTTCTGCAGATTGCGCCGGCCGCCGGAAGCATAGTCATCGATCATCCAGACCGCCAGCGACGGATCGTTGAACCGGCCGCTATCGAAACTTTTCTGATGCTCCGCATCGGTAAACCCGAACAGCGGGTCGGTTAAGGGCAGGTATTCGGTATGCGACCTGGAGGCGCTGGCCAGGAAGCGGTAGCTGAAGATCTGGTCGGCGGAATGCTCACGGCTGAAATCTTCTTCCCACCACGGAAAAAGAGCGTAAGTAATCCGTTTTACCTTCGGGATAATATAAAGTTTGGCTCCCAGAATCTGCATATCTTTATTCAGGTCAAAAGTCAGGTCGGAGCCGACCGTGGTTGAAATGCTGTTTTCGACCTCCTGCGACAGTTTTTTGCTGAATTTGGTTTCACCGCCGGCAATTTCACCCTCAGCCCCGATTTGCCAATACCAGGAGGCCTCGGCACTCAGGCTTACCTGGCACTTTTTCTCATGCTCTTCGACATACGTTATGCTGGATGGGGGCTTGTCGGAGGAGTGATTGTCATCCCATTTATCCCAGTCGATGGAGCAGGGCGGAGCCCCCTCGATGATACCGTATAAAATCCAGGTTTTCTTGATTTCGTCACCGTAGGTATCGGTATCCCAAAGGTCGGAACTCTCAACATAACTGGCCATCCGGCCATCGGCCTGGTGCTGAGGAATGAAGTGCCAGATATCGGAGATAAAGCCTTTTCCCCGAATGATTCCGTCTTTATCGGTGTAGAACATCCAAATCCGCTGCTTGAAATTATATCCGGCCGGATCGTCATCATCCAGTTTGACCGGTTTCAGCAGGCTGGCGACATCAAGATTCATTCGATCCCAGTTGTCGGGGTGGTAATCTTCATTACCCAACCTGATTTCACCTTTGGCGACCGGTTCATAATCGTAATCAATTTCATCTTTGTCATCATCGTCATCGTCGTCATCTCTTTCAATCCGGTAGGTGCGATAGTAGAAGGTTCCCCGGTCGTCAATATGGTGGATGCCATCCCAGTGAGAGGGGGTGCAGTGGTTGTAGAATACCTGGATGCGGTTGCCGTCCTTCCGGCTCCCGGAAGGTGAATGACGATCACCCTTGATAGTTCCGTGGATTGCCCTGATGCTGAAAGCGAATTTTTCGCTGGTGTAGAGATGCTTGTGATGGTCACGGACAGGATCAAAAATCAGGACGCCGCCGCCCTTGTTCTCCTTATCGTCATTATTCTCTCCTGAATAGGAGATCAGAAGACGGGTATTGCCGTCGGGATGTGTAAACGAGGTTACGGCATAGGGGTGGTGACTCTCCCGGGCCATGACATCATGCAGTTTATAGGTGTGCAGGATTTTCAGCCGGTGTTCGGCATCGATTACCGCTTTGTCGATATAGATATCCTCTTCATGGTAGTGAATATCATCATCTTTAACATAACTGTCGTAGACCAGGTAGAGGTAGTCGTTGTCGGCGGCGGCCCCGCGGTAGATCTTGAATTCGTGATGGCGGCCGTCAACCGGCATATTGTCGGTCCAGTGCCATTTGTCATCTTTTTTCAGACCGTCGGCATAGGCCAGCAGAAAGCGGCGGCCTTCGTATTTCGGTGTGTCCTGATATTGAGGAACAAAACTTTCATAATAGTGGATCGCATAATAGTGTCCCTGATAGGCGAACAGTAGAGGGTCGAATTCAGGCCCGGTCAGGGAGTAATCGTCGTCGAAAATCTGGCGCTGAAAATGAATTTCGCTATTTTCGCGGTCGTATTTGAAAAGATCAAGCCCGTGAGCATACTGACCGCGAATGCAGTAAATTTCGCCGTCGAGGGTGTAAAAACGGTAATTGCCCCGGTTTTTCCAGGAATCCCACTCATGATTATCATCCCAGGTAAAACTGAAATCCCCGCTTATATCTTCCTTGTAGAAATCATCGTCGTCATCATCTGATAGTGGTGGTGCCGGCGGGAAAAGCTTACTCTTTATACCGTCGGCCCATCCGGCCCGGCAAATTTCGGTTTTGATACTCAGCGAGCACAGCAGGCATGAGAGCAAGATAATGCAGAAACTGATACTTAAAATTCGGGTCTGTTTTTTCATGGAAATTGATCTCCTGAAATGATTGTGAAAATTTTCGGTTAACATTTTTCAGGAAGTAATGCAATTATCGTGCTGTTTATTTGGGGAGGGTTAGATCGATGGGTGAGGTTTCGTGTTTTGCCGGTTATTCTTTGAATGATCAGGGAAACCCGGAGCCGCAATGTCGGCTCCGGGTTACAGGATTAGCCTTTTTCGAGTGGTTTAGTTTCTCCGGCACTCCATATCCGGTAACGGACCTCAACCCCCTCGGGGACATAGATAACGACCGGCAGACGGCTGTTGTAGCGAATGAGATAGGGCTCGCCGCCGAGCGTAATGAAGCGTTTAGTTTTAGGGGTGTTCGGGTTGGCTGCCATCAGTGAGCCGGCCATGGGACCCAGTTCGTTGACTATATAGCGGGTAAATCCCCATCCTTTAATGGTCTGCTTCGTGATTTTCCCGCCAAAGAAGTACCTGTTTTTATCAACCATAACCGATTTTCCGACAATCAGTTCCACCTTGGATGCCGATTCGACCTTCTGCTCAGGGAGCTGCAGGACGTAGCGCATCATCCCTTTTTCAGCCGGTGGAAATGCTTTCATATTATCCGCCGCGTGGCCGACGAGGGCCCCGGCAAGTACCAGAGCAAAGGCAAGAACACATATCTTTTTCATAACTCTCCTTTCTGCGTCCAATCCGGTCGCCTGCGCGTCCGGGTTAGACGTTTTGTGACGCATTGCAGACATTTCATACGATGAGAAGGCATTTAAACCATATATAAAATGTAAAAATTTTAGCTTCCGCAACGATCTCCTTGAAGCTCTTGTCAGCCTTCATGAAAAAAACAGCCGATTTTTTTGTGCACAACCTGCTATGGATATTAACCCGACTGCAATAATTATTACGGTTGATTTTTTTTGTAAATCCTTCTGTTGATGTTGTTACAGTAAACTCTTTATAAACATTCTTTCTTATTTTTCTCCTCTTTTGTTTTATTGCATAAATTGCATATTTACTGCGAAATAGATCTGCCATTGCGGTTGTCCTGGTCCATGATCAAGAACCGAGAACTGTGGCTCGACAAAGAAATTAAATACTGTCTTCCCTTTCTTTACTACTTGTCCAATACCCAGTCCCAGAGGAACGCTATAATTGTCACTCTCAAAGTTGTATACCCAGATTGGTGCCGCCCGCAGATAGGTTCCGCCTCCCAACTGATACATCGCAAAAGGTTGGAAGGCTCCCACATTAACATCAGCTCGACTATCCTTGCCGGCAAAACTGTGTTGCCAGGTAAGCAGATAGCCATATTGTATTTTCGGTGACGTAGCATTGAATAAAACATTGGCAAAACCGGCTGACCACTTCTCACTTCCCAGATCATCATTGCTGGCGGTCGGGGTGGTCAACTGCGGACCTATACCAAAACTGACTGCGGGATTGCCGGTGTCAAAAAGGTAAGCGGCAAAGATGCCAAAATCTCCTATGCCGGTTTCCGTCTTTGCGTCCGGTGGCGTGGGAAAAGTGTTTACCGGCAGTGAAGCCCGCATCAGCCAGTGAGTTCCGGCCAGTGAAAACGGCTGAGCGTAACGCAGCCAGAACTGGTTGGCATCGTCATCCGACTCAGTCAGATCACCAATATAGTAATTTTGAATATTAAATGCCTTCATATTGGCCAGGGGGTTGTTGGCCTGGGCAATAGCATCCCCATTTTCTTGAGCCCAGGTCGTCGTTATTGTGACCACGCATAGAACAAAAAGTAATATCAAACAGATCCGACATCTTAACATTATTTTCTCCAATCCAAAATTCTACAATAATTCACGTTTATAGAGTAACTATCCGCACCACAATAGCCCAAGAAAAAGTGACTATCATGGACAAGCGTACCCTCTTGATAAATGATTCAATCAAAAAGAGATTTCTTCGAAATCGGGCAAGGAAAACGATTTGTCAAAGAACGGCTCAGTTGGGGCATAGAGGCGGAAATAGACAAACCAGCCGTCATCGCCCACCGTTTTTATAAAGTTGCTTTCCATACCTTTAGGAGATTTAGCTCCAATATAAATATCGACACTTCCGTCATCATTGTATTGAAGCTGTTTCATTCTACTGCTTAAATTGACATCCTTGATATCTTTGCCACCGTTATCGTAAGGGCGTCTTGTATTTTCGCTATAAAGGGTAACCGACCAGAATTGTGCTACAGGAACATCTTTTGGAATGTGCAGTTTGTAAGTTTTATCAGCACGAAGCAGATTTCCTTTACTGTCTCTTTTGGTAGTCATGTAAACCTGACCTTTGCCAGGAGTAGGGTTAACCATTCCTTCTGAAGATGTAACCGCTTCGTAGAACCAAACAGCTCTTTCGTCAAGTTCAACTTTGTAATCTGTAATTTGAGGAACAGTGAAATCGAATGATTTATACCAAGATGTTCCTTTCCAGTAAGGCTCAGAGAAACGAGGGGTAGTTTGCAGATTACGCAACATTAATTCACCCATTGCTGCACCTTTTAAAAGTATTTTCTTTTGACGCTCATCAGGATTAAATGCCTCTCCTTTTTTAATTCCTAAAGGCTCAAGCATTGCCATAAGCGCTTTATCTTGTTCTCGGACCGGCTCTTCTTGAAGAATTTGGCTCAATAATTTCCAATATTCTAAACCTCGAGGAGCTGTTCCCGACCACTCTTTATCAACACCTTCAATGAATTTTACAGGAGTGGCTTTATTACCAACTCTTCCAACTTTCATCTCTTTTTTAACTTTAGCATCAAACTCAGGTGATGGGTCAAGAATACGCAATCCTATAAAAATATTATTGGTTTCAGACTGGAAAACAAAATCTGCTTTTCCTTTGTATTTACTCATATCTTCTTCAGGACCAACAATAATGTAGCTTCCACCTTTTCCTTGGTCAGGTCCTGTAAGTCCGATATCTGCTACGGGTTTTTGCCATAAATCCAAGAACATTCCGGCAATTTTCCCTGCTGGTACGTTTACTGAAATGGCGCCGTCTTTCAGACTTAAAAAGTTAATAACGTAAGGAGTTGTTAAGTTTCCTGTTACAACACCTCTTTTCTCTTTAAGTGTTTTGTAAACTACAAATTCACCCAAATTATGAGCATTGAATGTCTCGGCCTGAGCTACTTGCCATTGCTTATAAGAAACTTCAGGAGTAGTCCAGAAATAAGCTTGACAAGCTCTCTGAAAGTCCAAGGCATCAAGTAATTCTTGTGAGCCCTTGGTGATGTAATTGTCTTCGATCTGAATCTCGCCGTAGGGCGTTGTGATGGTCTCATCACCGATCAGCTTCGCCTTATCCAGGGAAACGGACGCTGCTGCCGAAACAAGGGGCAGGCAAGCGACCAGGAGAGAAAGTGTCAAAGCGCGGAAGAATATTTTATTCATGTGATGTTTCTCCTTTTATGAAAAATTATTATTTATTCACTTTCTTAAAGTCACCCGGTTTCCACGTCTGGTCGAAGAATGCCTTCTCCGGTCCATAGAGGCGAAGCAACGTGAACCATCCTTTGCCGGGTACTGTTTTGATCCAATTGCGTTTCATGTTTTCCTGACTAGGAGGATTTGGTGAAAAATAAACCGTCGTAGAGCCATCTTCATTTTTCTGCAACTTATCTCTTGATCCTAATGAAGGGAATGGTTGTCCATTATCGAGACCGGCAGCGGTTTCAGCATCGTAAGCTGTTATAGACCAGAAATTTTTTGCAGGAATATTTGCAGGAAGTGTAAGAGTATAAGTGTTTTCTCCCAACAAGAATTTACCTTCTGAATCTTTAGCTCCCTCAAGATATTTAGCCCCTACGTCCGGAGTATTACTAATCATACCCGGACTCATGCTGTACGCGTTGATAAACATATGGATCTTGGCGTCAACATCGGTCATTTTTTTACCAGCAACATTATAGTTCACATCATCGTAAGCAGTACCAAAACCAGGATAACCATCACGTACGTGGTTACACCATTGTCTATCTTTGTACCATTTTGTTTTATAAAGTGTTTCCCATTTGTCTAGAGCAGTAACTTTTGCCATCTTCCATGCTGCCATCGCCGCATAGTCCAATAGCTTTTTTTGCTCTGGAGTAGGATTAAACTCTTTCCCTTTTTCAATGCCGATAGATGCCAGAATCCCTCTCATATAGCTATCGCTTTCATCGACCACTTCATTTTGAATAAAGCGGTTCAGCATTTCGAAATAAGAGGCATCTTTAGGTGCGATTCTATTTGAGGGAACAACAGAAGCATTGGGAAATTTCATTGCCTTAGCACTTGCTTCTTTTCCGTAAGGATAAATCTTTATCTTCATCATTGATGCTACGGCAGGTGCAAGGTTCTTTGGGTCTTTAAAGAAAGAACGTAAGAATACAAATACGCCATTTGTCCTGCTTTTGTAAACGAAATATCCTTTACTTGGAATTTTTCCATCATAATTCGGAGGCAAAACTAAATACTTTCCACCTTTACCTTTGTCGGGACCGGGAAGCCCTATATCTGCAAGATATTTGTGTCCGTTAATCGTTGGACCTTCAATAGCTCGGTGCCACATATCATCAATCAATGCCTGCAACATAGGTGGCGCATCAATAACCATAGGCCCATCTTTGGCAAGGTCGAGAAAACCAATACCATATATTACATCTGAATTTGGGGTTGTGATGATAGTTTTCGCATTAAGCCTGTCTTTATAGATCGACATAACCTCATAGCCTGTTCCAAAATCTTTCTCAGAACTCTCTTTCATGGCATACATATTCATTGCCGGCAAAGCCCAATGATACACCTGAACCGCTCTCTGAAAAAAGATCTCATCTTCGAGATTTTTTGCGGTCTCTTTGGTGGGATAATTGTTGTCGAATGGCAAATTAGCCAATTCTTCAAAGTGGTTATCGCCTTTGGTTGCAACTCCTTTATCTGTTGTTGCATTCAGCTTACGGCTTGGAACTGCTAATGCGGCTATCACTGCAAGACTTAAAATTGTTAATAAAAATAGTTTTTTCATGTTTTTATCCTCCTCTTTAGTTACTTTACCTAGTCGATCGGTCAAAAGCC
Organism: Thermodesulfobacteriota bacterium; assembly: GCA_024763535.1. GTDB lineage: Bacteria > Desulfobacterota > Anaeroferrophillalia > Anaeroferrophillales > Tharpellaceae > Tharpella. The sequence continues at coordinate 41 of JANTFH010000022.1, read as the reverse complement.
CATATTTTAGGCTACAATAATTGAATTTCCTTTTGAATCTG
>JANTFH010000021.1 GCA_024763535.1 Thermodesulfobacteriota bacterium | reverse complement strand
TCTACCATATCAAGATTGCCGACATGTTGCGTGATATGATCATGACCGGCAAGTTTAAGGAAGGGGACAAGATCAATGAGAACAAACTCTGTGAACGCCTTGAGGTAAGCAAGACCCCATTACGGGAAGCCTTGCGAGTGTTGAGTGTTGAAGGTTTGATCAAATTGGTGCCCAATCGCGGAGCTTTCGTCACCCAGCCAAAATTTGTCGAAATCAAGGAGATGTTCGACATAATGGTTCTTCTAGAAGGTTTCTGCGCTCGTCAGGCCTGCGAAAAAATGGAACCTGAAGATTTCAATCACCTGGAAAAGCTGCATGAAAAACTTGAATTGGAAGCCGAAAAAAACAATAACGAAGGCTACATTCGCATAAACAACCGGTTTCATGCATTAGTTCAGGAAATTGCAGGTAACAACACCCTTAACCAGATCCTGGACGGACTGAGAAAAAAGATCCTGCTTTACCGTTTCAAATCATTGAACGCGGAAGGAAGAATGCAAAACTCGATTCAGGAACATCGTAAACTGCTGGAGGTTTTTCGCCGACGCAACCACGAGAAAGCGGAGATATTAATGCAATTCCACTTAAAACAACAGCTCTCAGCACTTGAAAAACTGGCCCGGGACTCGGAAGAAGGCAATCCAGTCCAAGAAAACTAATTTCACTGAAACCCAAATGCGCGATGGCTCTTGGCAAAAGGAGGTGCAACACAAAATATAAAAGGTAAAATAAGTTTACAGCCAATATCCAACAGCAATCTTAACGAAACGTCAAGAATAAGGAGAAAGCAATGAAAACTTATATGAAACACGTCGCAATTATTTTAGTAACAGTTATGATCTGGGGCTTAATCGGCATCATACCATCCGCAAACGCGCGCGAATTACGCATCTCCCACCAGTTCTCGGAAGCCGACGCCAGACATAAACTGGCCCATGAATTCGCCGTGGAAGCGGAAAAAGCGACCGGCGGTTCATTGACTTTCAAACTTTTTCCTTCCAAGGCCCTTTTCAAACCCAAAGCCCAATATGACGCCATGGCCAAAGGCGCTCTCGACATGTCGGTTTTCCCTCTGGCTTACGCTTCGGGGAAAATCCCGGAACTTGATATCACCCTCATGCCCTGCATTATCGATAGCGTTGACGAAGGGATGGCGTGGCGCAACAAGGAAATCGGCAAAAAGGTAGAAGCCATCTGCGAAAAACGCGGCATGAAAATTATTACCTGGCTCTGGTATGCCGGCGGCATCGGCAGCAAAGAGAAAGCCATCAAGGTTCCCGATGATGTCAAAGGCATGAAGTTTCGCGCGGCCGGTAAACTTTTTGAATATATGCTCAACCAGGCCGGAGCATCGATTACCAGCATGGCATCTTCCGAGATGTACATGGCCCTCCAGACCGGAGTTCTTAACGCCGGTCTGACATCGGCCGAATCCTTTGTCTCTTACCGCCTCTACGAACAACTAGAATATTTCAACACTCCGGAAAAATATTCGATCTGGTACATGGCTGAACCGATCGTCATGTCTATGCGGACCTGGAAATCTCTCTCGGAAAAAGAGAAGAACGCGGTAAGCGAAACCGGTCTCAAACTTGAAAAACGCGCCCTTGAAATCGCCAATGCGGCAAACAGTAAGGCGACAAAGGTTTTCAGTGAAGCCGGGGTAAAAGTCCACGCCATGACCAAAGAGGAATGGCAGAAATGGCGAACTCTGGCGGAAGAAACCTCATGGAAACGCTTTGCCGAAAAAGTAAAAGGTGGCAAAGAGCTTCTCGAACTGGCAAAATAATATATTTAAGGCTGTTTGCGCCGTTAATATCCGGTACAAACAGCCCTTAAATAGTACCTTCTTGCTTTAAAGGGACAAAAATGGAAAACAACCGTTTGGCGAAAAAAAATCTTTTTCGCATTACAGTTGACGGATTGAGCGATATAGCCGGCTATTTCAGCGCCATTGCCATTCTCTTGGCAACCCTGGTCATAGTCCAACAGGTAACCGTACGCTACATACTTAACCGCCCGACGATCTGGCAGGTCGAATTTGCCATCTACCTTTTGATGGCAGCCACCTTTATCGGCGCCGCTTACGGCCTTAAAAAAGATTCCCACATCAACATTGAGCTTATAACCGGACTTTTACCGAAGAAAATAAAGTACCGGCTGGATTGCATAACCTCAATCCTGTCCTTGATTTTCTGTCTCTACATAACCTGGAAAGGTGCGATCATGTGGTATGAAGCCTACGAAGGCGGCTGGAACAGCTCTTCTTTGTGGTCGGTTCCCTTGGTGTATCCATACGCCATCCTGCCGATCGGCATGGGTCTGACTTCGTTGCAATATATTGTCAAGATTTATGATCAGATCAAAAATATAGATAACCCGTAAAATCAATACGGAACACTTATGGATCCCTTAATTACAGGATTAATCGCCGCCGTGATCGCCCTGATCTTCCTCTTAAGCGGCATGCCCATAGCTTTTGCTTTGGGAATCTCCTCATTGACCATCATGTATATGTTCATGGATCCCTTCCAACTCTCTATGGTGGCTGAAACCCTTTATGAAGGGTTAAATGATTTCGGACTCTTATCAATCCCGCTCTTTATCTTTATGGGGATGACGGTTGCGGTAAGCCGTGCCGGTTCAGACCTTTATGAATGCTTTCATATGTGGCTGCACCGTATCCCCGGCGGTCTCGGCATCAGCAACATTGCCAGTTGTGCGGTTTTTGCCGCTTTAACCGGTTCAAGTCCGGCCTGTGCCGCCGCTATCGGGACCATGGGAATTCCGGAAATGCGCAAACGCGGTTACAAGGAAGGATTGGCGACCGGGATTATCGCCGCCGGCGGCACCTTAGGGATTCTGATTCCGCCCAGCGTCACCCTGATCGTCTATGGAATCGCCACCGAAACCTCTATCGGCAAACTGTTTATGGCGGGCATCATTCCCGGCCTGATGGTTGCCGCGCTTTTCAGCTTCTGGGTCTTCTGGGAACAACGCAAAACCGAGCTTTCGTTACAATCAGCTGCAACCACATCGCAAACAAAGCTTACCGTCGAACACTACTCGCTGAATGAAAAATTAAAATCTTCAATAAAAACATTCCCCCTGATGGTTGTCGTCTGCCTGGTTCTGGGTTCACTTTATACCGGTTGGGCAACCCCGAGCGAAGCCGCCGGAGTCGGGGCTTTCCTGGTCCTGATTGCGGTTGCTGTCATCTACAGGATTTACAAACCATCGGAAATCATGGATATAATGCTGCGCACAACCCGGGAAAGCTCAATGATCATGATGATCATCGCCACCTCTTTTTTATTCGGCGCGGTTTTAACCAATCTGTACATAGCTCAATCTCTGGCTCATGCAATCGTCGACCTAGAGATGTCGCGCTGGATGGTGATGGGAATGATCAACCTTCTGCTTCTTGTTATGGGATGTTTTCTGCCGCCGGTAGCAATCATTCTTATCCTGTCGCCGATTTTACACCCGATAATCGTCGGGCTCAATTTTGACCCGATATGGTTCGGCATCGTCATGACGCTTAATCTGGAAGCCGGTCTGGTCACCCCGCCGGTAGGACTCAATTTATACATCGTTCAGGGAGTGGCTCCGGATATTCCCATAGCCAAGGTTCTAAAAGGAGTTATTCCTTTTATCCTCTTGCTGTTTGTCGGCATTTTAATCCTTTGTGTATTCCCGGAACTGGCCACTTGGCTGCCGTCAAAAATGATCGGACATTAATAAACGACCCCAAAAGACTTCAACATACAGGAGAACGAACATGAACCTGGCCCAAAGAATCCATGAAACCGCGATCACCTACGGTTCGAAGCCGGCTATTGTGTTTGAGAATACCAGCTACTCGTTCAGTGATATCGACCAGGAGATCAGACGTTATACGTTTCTTCTCAATGAACTCGGCATAAAAAGCGGTGATCGGATTGCCCTGCAACTCGACAAATGCATGGATTTCATATTCATCCACTTGGCAAATTTGAGTATCGGCGGCATAACCCTGCCGCTGAATTCAGATTATAAAACCGAAGAGGTCGAATACTTTCTCACCGATTCCGGGAGTTCCCTCTTTGTAACCGACAGTAAACGCCGGGCAATCCATCAGTCGATGCTTAAAAAAACGGGAATCAAAACCGCCCTTATAGATGCCGGTTCAGACAACGATTCTATCTGTCTGCCGGATTTACTTGAAAAGATCGATACCAACATCGATCTCCGTAACTATCCAACCAAAGATGACGATGTTGCCATCATCTGCTACACCTCGGGCACAACCGGGCGCTCCAAAGGCGCCATGATCACCCATCGCAACCTGATTTCCAACATGCTTGATCTTAAAAATATCTGGCAATGGACCGACAATGACAAATTACTACATATATTGCCGCTTTTTCACGTTCATGGTCTTTTCATCGCTTTACAGGGCAGCCTCAATGCCGGCTCCACCACCATTATGCTTGAACGTTTCGAACCCCTTCGGGTCTGGAAAACCCTGGTACAAGAGAAATGTACCATGTTGATGGGGGTTCCGACCATCTATCAGCGCCTAGTCAATGAGTTGGAGCAACTGCCGGGAAAACCGGATCTATCCGCCATGCGCGTTTTCATCTCAGGCTCGGCTCCGCTGTCGGTCAATCTCTTTGCCCGTTTCGAAAAATTGACCGGACTCAGAATCCTTGAACGGTACGGAATGACCGAAACCGGCATGAACACGTCGAACCTCTTTGACCCGGCAGGTAGAAAACCCGGCAGCGTTGGCTTTCCCTTGCCCGGAGTCAGCCTGAGAGTTGTCGATGATAAAGGCGTGGACGTCGCTCCCGGAGAAGTCGGCGAAGTGATATTAAAAGGCGACAACGTTTTTAAAGGCTATTGGCAGATGCCGGACAAAACCAAAAGTTCATTTGTCGATGGCTGGTTTTATTCCGGCGATTTGGGCTACCAGGACCCGAATGACGATATGCGGGTTTATCTTTCGGGACGAGCCAAGGAATTAATTATTACCGGCGGTTACAACGTCTACCCGAAAGAGATTGAAACCGTATTGGAAACCCATCCGACGGTAAAAGAGTGCGCCGTAATCGGTCTTCCCGATGAAGATTTCGGAGAACGGGTAACCGCGGTTGCCGCCTTAAAAAACGCTTCCGAAGCAGCCGACCCAAAGGAAATGATAACCTTTTGCCGGGACAAGCTGGCAGCCTACAAATGTCCGAAATCGATTCATTTTATCGACAACCTGCCCCGCAACGCCATGGGCAAGATTCAGAAAAATCAATTGGTGGAGATGTACAAATAGCGTAAATATTCAAAAGAGGTAAATTTTGACACGTTTAGCGGTTATCATCCCCGGCATTCTGACAGAAGAAGATCTCGCGAAAAAAACCGGCCATATGCTGCAATATGTTTCACTGGACACCGAAATCAAGGTCTTTCTGTTTTCCGGAGACACCCGTTCCATCAAGGTCGGCGGCGATGTCTCCCTGCTTGCTCCGGAAACGAAAGCTATCGCGATTGAAGCGGAGCAACAGGGTTTTGATGCTGTGGTTATTCATGGAATCTGCGATTTCGGCATCGAGGCGGCCCGGGGGGCTGTCTCCATACCGGTGGTCGGTTTGGGCTCGGCAACCTTTCATCTCGCCGGTCAATTGGCCGATCGTTTCGGCGTCGTCACCAAAAGCGATGCGACTATTCCCGAATTTTCCCGGCGCATCAGATTGATGGGGTGTTTCGATCGCATAACCTCGATGCGGGCTTTAAACCTGCCGGAAACTGAACTCCTGGCAATAAAAGATGACATAATAAAAAAATTCACCGAAATTGCCCGCTATCAGATTGAACATGAAAACGCCCAACTTATTGTCGCCGGGTATTCCGCAATTTTAGGGGTTTTGCCGAATGGCGCAAGAGAGCGGTTGGAACAGGAACTGGGGGTCCCGGTCGTCGACGGGGTTCCCGTGGCCCTAAAAACCGCCGAGATGCTGGTTGACCTAAACCTGACCCATAGCCACCTCACCTACCCATGACAAACGTTTCAGACTTGATTTTTTTATTGCTACGCACTCATTCGGACAAACCTTTCAACGAAACCACCCTTCCCAACAGTTAAAAAATAAGATTTTTCTTGACCTAACTAGACTTTAGAGCGCAGTCCCACCCTGCCCACCCCCACATTGTGAGGTGGGCTGAGGTTGCGCCGGTAAATTTTTCGTTTGTTTATGCGGCTTTTGAACTCGGGTGTGTCTCATGGCCATCATATACCGCTTCTGGTGATTTGAATTTTCGCAACTTCGGACTCCACAAGTCTCTGACCCGGAAGTGCCTTAAAATAATTTGTAGCCCTAATCGAACTCGACCAGCGGTAATCGGTTGTCTGGCTCGCCATGGGGCGAAGTTAACCAGAAAATCGACTTCCGGCCCCCTTTGCAGGGCTGGCAATTGTGGGATGGTCGAAGCCGGTAGCCCGTGGCCCACAGCCTGCGAAAATGTAGATAAAACTCTAAAGTCTAGTCTAAGAAGTGTTTTTCAGAAAAATTTCGCGATGGCCGCCTCAGAATACGATATACTAGATGTAGTGGTATCTTCCGGCATGAAACCACTACATGCGGTGTATTGAGTGATTGAAGAACCTGCGACCCGTAGTAGACCTGAACTTTTTTGCGATATAATCAGATAAAAAAATTATTGATATGAGAAAATACCCTTGCATTATTATTCAAATTAGGGTAAAGTGCGCAAATTCAGGTCAGTTGACGCCAAATTAAGTCGCTGGCAATTAACAACGTCATAGAAAATATGGCACACTATGCAAGAGGATGTTATGTCAGAGTTAGTCGAAGGTACAGTAAAGTGGTTCAATGATGAGAAAGGTTTCGGATTTATTGAACAGGAAGGTGCAAGTGATGTTTTCGTTCATTTCAGCGCTATCAACGGCACCGGCCGTAAAACCCTCCACGAAGGCCAGAAGGTCTCCATGGAAGTAACTCAAGGCCAGAAAGGCCCGCAGGCTGAGAACGTTACTGCCCTGTAGAAATTAAATTACGTTAAAAGAGACGGCACGGTCGCTTTTCGCGATTGTGCCGTCTCTTTTTTTATGTTTGCCACCCTTCCCCTCACCTCTCCTAGATATATTCAAACCGGTTACGATAGCGCACGATCTGCCAGATGAAAAAAGGGCCTCCTAAAAGCGAGGTCAAGACCCCGACTTTAAGATCGACCGGAATATAGAGACGAACCCAGAGATCGGCATAAACCAGAAATACCGCCCCCAAAAGCCCGGCCAAAGGGATCAGACGGCGGTTGTCCGGACCGATCACGGCCCGTACCATATGCGGCGCCACCAGACCGACAAAACCGATTACCCCGGCTACGGCAATCGCGCCGCCGGTCATTATCGATGCCGCCAGCAGCAGGATATTCCGCACCCGGCCGACATCAACCCCGAGATTAGTTGCCTCATCCTCCCCCAGCATCAGAATATTCAACTCCCGGACAAAACCAAAGATCAAAACCAGGGCTACCAGAGTGGTCACCGCGACAATCTCGACGTGCGACCAGAGCCGGTTGTTGAGATCACCCATCAACCAGGTCACAATCACCCGGCCGATGTCAAACTCTTTGGTACTTAAAGTAATAACAAACGAGGTCACCGCCCCGAGAATAAGGTTCAGGGCAATACCTGCGAGAAGCAGGGTTGCTATCGATGTCCGGCCGCCGCTGGTGGCAATCATATAGACCGTCATCAGGGTCAGCAGTGCTCCGACAATCGCCATCAGCGGCAGCGCCTGCGGAAAAATCGCGGACAAACCGAGATAGATGGCTACAACCGCACCCAGAGCCGCCCCGGAACTGATCCCGATAACTCCGGGACTGGCCATGGGATTCTTAAAGATTCCCTGCATTACCGCCCCGGCCACCGCCAGCGAAAAACCCACCAGTGCCGCCGTCAAAACCCGGGGCAGACGCCCATCCCAGATAATCGCCATCTCGACCGGTGATACATCAACCTTAGACATGATTCCGAACCGGGATAATATGATATCGAAAATACGACCATAGCTCACATCCCAGGAGCCGTGCGTCAGCGAGATAAAGACGCCGCCTGCCAGCAGAAGCAGTAAGAGCAGGGCCAAACCGGTGGTGGTTAAAACTTTCAATTAAAAGGCACCAGGATAAATTATACCGGCCAGAAGATCGGCACTTACCAGCATAAATTGCGAGTTGGTCCGTAGATAGAGGCCGGGAATCTGCAGCAGTCTGCCCTGGCGCAGGGCCCGGCAGTAACTGAGCAGCGGATCCTTTTCAAGCTGTTCTTTAAGATTGTTTTCCAGAGGAACGATTATCACGTCGGGATCCCATTTAAGCAGGGTCTCATGATCTACCTGCCGCCACGAATTAATTCCCTGTTCAGCCCCGACATTAACCGCGCCGATCATTTTACAAAGCGAAGTAAAATTTGAACTCTTACCGGGGATATAGCCGCCCAGATCGTAATAGAGCAGCCGCAACGGTTTTTTGCGCCGCGGCAGGGCGGCCCGCAGGAGAGCCTGATTACGCCTGATTACCTGCAGCAAGGCTTCCGCATTGCCGCTCTCATCCAGGATTTTGCCAAGCAGACGAATCTCCCTTATAACTGAATCAAGTGAATCGGGAGAGCCCAGATCGAGAATCGGAATGCCCGCCTGCTTCAATCTCTGTTTGAATACAGCATCGGAAAAAATTACGGTCAGAACGAGATCGGGACGGGCGGCGATGATAAGTTCGCTCTCTTTCGCAGTAAATATTTTTCCGGTCTCGGCCACCGGTTCGGCAATCATTGAAAACCGGGGGTCAGCAGCTACCTGGTTGAACATCAGCAAACGCTCACGGGGACAGATAGCCCAGAGAATCTCGGTGATTCCGACGGCATGAGGGATAATCTTCTGCGGCGGCCGCTTAAGCGTAAAGATCTTACTCTCAACCTTAAAGCTGTCTTTATGGTAATCTACGACCCGGCGCTGATAGGCTATGGAACGCGGCCATGCACCGGTTTCCGGACGATCCCGAGCCGCACCCCTGACATAACTTAGTTCAGCGAATAATTTGTCCAGCGGCAGAGGGGTTGGCGGCATCTTCCAGGACTCCGCCGCCGGGGAAAGTCCGGAAAATGAGAGCAGGATAATAATTAAAAGTAGAGCAGATTTATAGCGCACAGATATCCATCCTGATAAAAAGCAGCTTATGCCATTGTCAAACTGTCAAATTCAAGTGCTTTGATTTGCGCAAAGGTAACCCGAAAGACCTCCTCGAGAGAGGTCTTTGTAAGCGCCTCTTCGGCCGGCCCGAAATAATATATTTTGCCCTCTTTAAGAATCGTCAGAGTATCACAGAAACGCCGGGCCTGATTCAGATCATGTACTGACACCAGAATAGTTCTACTCTGTTTTTTAAGTTCCCGCAACAACTCCATAATCGCCAGTGAATTACCGACATCAAGGCTTGCGGTCGGCTCATCAAGAAGAATCAGAGATGCTTCCGTAGCCAGAGCCCGGGCGATCAGAACCAGCTGCGCCTCCCCGCCGGAGAGTTCGTTTACGGAACGCTCCTTCAAGGCTTCGGTGTTGGTCGCCCGCAGAGCCGACCCGATCACCTCAAGGTCATGTTCATTTAATGTCTGGAAACGTTTAAGGTGGGGATAACGTCCCATCGTCACCAGATCATAGACGGTTATGGGAAAGCTTACTTTCGGATTCTGAGGTACGAGAGAGACCAGCGCGCTCAATTGCCGCCGGCCCAGTTCATGACACTCCTGACCGGAAATTTCAATGCTGCCCGCAGTCGGTTTATAGATACGGCATATATTTTTCAAGAGCGTGGTTTTCCCGGAACCATTTGGGCCGATCAGGCCGTGTACCAAACCGGAATCGTAACTTAAGGATATATCATCCAGAATATTACGTTCGGCGAAGGAGAAAGTGAGGTGCTTGATTCTCAACATAGGGTACAACCATCAAAGTTGACGCATTCGTAAACGCCGCCGAAACAGCTTCGGAAAAGGAGAAAAATTATTATCACACACTATCTTCCACACTCTTACGATAGCTGTGATAGAAAACCCAGGGCAGGATAAATTTGGCACAGACAACCAGAATAAGGCCCAGCATGACACTGCCCATGATCACAAATGAGGTAAGATGATCCTTATGTAACGAGGTCATAAAGAGCGCTCCCCAAAGGAAAATCTGGCCGATAATCAACTGCACATTCTGCGACAGAGCATAGATAACCCAGAAATTTTCGGAAAGAGTGGTACGATGCCCGTTCCGGAGTAGAACCTCAATAATCTTAAACCAGCTCCGCCCCTCCAGGATCTGGGCCGAGCCGTCGAAGATATGGTGGAGCAGGTAGAGGCCTACAAGAATATAGTTGCGCCCGGAAAAACCGAAGAAAAGAGCCTTGAAGACCGGCGGAAAACAACAGAAAAGAGCAATACCGCCTAAAGCCTGACCGCAGCCGACCCCGATCTGAGCCTTGATCAGTCTGGGAATCTGAGCCAGAGAATGAAATGATGATTCGAGATGATCGATAAACCCTGAAGTATAGTTACTGCTGATGACCGAGATTCCGGGATAAGCATATTTCACGGCCACCGCCAGCACCGCCGCTACCTTAAGTTCGTTCTCCGCCATCGTGAACATGGTATAGAGAACCACGCCTTCCATAATATTCTTGCCGACGGTATAGAGGATATTACCGATCTCACCGTAACGATAGAGCGGCACCTTGAGCAGGGCACTAATATACAGCCCGATCTTCTCTTTGAGATCGGGAACCTTATAGCTTTTCAATGCCGCGTGTTTTTTACTCATCTAGGGAAAATGCGGGTCTGGAAACCCACAACATAGAAATTAATAGATCCACCCGCAAACAGGCGTTCTTTTAACAGTAAAATTACCGACTTTTCAACAAGAAAATGAACTGCAAGGCACAAAAAAGCAGTGGCCGGCAATTCTGTCGGCCACTGCTTTAAATATTAACACCTCTATCTGGCGTTGATCATTTTTATCAAACGCAAGGTTTCGGCTGCGGCTTTTTCCGGCCGCAGGGCCGTATCGGAAATCCCGGAAATCACTCGGACAATATCATGATCGACCTTCTTATCCTGCCAGAGTTTGGCTTTAGGCGAAGCGATATAGACCGAGAAATTATGGTGACCGCTGCCGGGGCGTTCACCAATTACGTTGACGATTGCCGTATTTTTACCGGCATCAGCTTTGGCAAAAAGGACATTGCCGATCTCATAACCGGCCCGCACACGACCGCTTACGACCACCAGATTCTTATCGGAGACCGTCAACCCGGCCGCTTTCAGATCCTTCGTTAAGGCTTTAAGATAGGGCTCAAGATGACCTTTATCCATAATTGCCTTGGCATTCAGACCGTCTGAAATCACAACCTGAACATCCGGGGTCTTACCCTTCCAGGAGGAGCGCAGTTTTTCTAGAGTTGCTACCGAATCAGCACTCAATTTTTCTCCACTGGCAGGATTGGCGATATACTCCTCCCGGTCGTGAGACTGAGTTTTGATCTCAACCGCGTTCGGAATCGTCTTGACAAATTCAGGGGTAAACTCAGCCCAGAGTGAAACCTTGGCATCATCGTAAAGATCATGGATTCGCTTATCGAGTTCAGGTTCAATCTGGGAAACCTTGTCTCCGTAACCTAAAGCCAGATCGACACCCCGGCCAACCACTTCTTTAACTTTCTGCTGACCCTCGGCATAGATCTCCTTCTGCGAACGCTTGTCACCCTTGGCCAGACAATACTGATAATAGACCCAGACCGGATCACCGGCATGCTTGGTAAACTTACCGTCAGCATCAATAACTTTGATCCGTTTATAAAAATCCCACATCGCATCATTAACCTTGAGACCGAATTTCTCCCGCAGCCGGACATGATCCTGAAAACTGGTGGTCAGGTAGCTGAGCATGGGATCATTACGGGTCGGTAAAGCCATCAGATAGGCCGGATTGGCGGGCACAATCTGATCCTGACACCACTCGAGATCATCCAGACTGACAGTCATATGCAGGGTCGAACAGATGTCCAGACCCAGGGTCAAGCCATGCAGCTTACCCATAGCAATATCTTCGAGACAGCAGCGTACCAGCTGCTCCCGTGAAGTAAATACTTCCGGTCCGATAAAACCGGCTACATCATTAAGATGGAGCCAGGCGCCTTCCGGCTGTACCTTCTCCAACTCCTGTTTCAGGGCCCGGGCAAAACCGTATTTGCGCGATTCATGGACAACCATATCGAAACCGTTACCGGCGCCATTAGTAAAATCAGCCCCCTGACCGGTCTCAAAATAGAGACCATAACGTTTTCCCTTACGGGATCTGGCATACTCCATCATCTTTTCATTAGTCAGACCAAAGGTAGCATTGGCCTGGTCACAACCGGCCAGGCTCTGAAACCAGAGCGCGGTCGATCCCGGATATTTCTTTTCGACTTCGGCCTGCACATCAATATGAGAGAGTACGCACCAGGGCATAATCTTCTCCAGTCCGAAAACCTTAATAATATCGGACAGGGTGCTCTCGACCGAATGCACGCTCTCAACACTGCTGTCAACCGGGTTGTTACCTAACAGAAGATCCCCCGTGGCAAAGGAGAAGGCATTAAAAACCTGCCAGCGAATGTCATCCGAATTATCGGTCGGCGAGTTAGGCTGTATCCGGGCACTGAGATAACCTTTAGCCCCCATTTTCGAACCCGGCAGCGGGTTGAAAACCTTCTGTCCCAAAGCAATCAGTTCGGCGTTGCTCATCAACTTGGGAATGCAGGCGATCACATCACTGTCAAGACCGTACATAATCCCTTTAATTTCTTCCTCACTACGGGTCAGAAGGAAAATCTTCAGTTCCCCCAGAGTCATACCTTTAACCTTATCGTACTGCACCTTATTCGTAGTCTGCCAGATTATTTTCTGCAGCCCGTCAACAAAAAGTGGATGTTCATGAATATCACCGACCTTGGTGTTGGCCAGCAGCATCCTGGCATAAACCCGGGTCGTCTCATTGTCGGCCGCGACTTTCAAGGTGGCATCGCCCTCTTTGAAAGCGTTGGCGGCACCCATCACCTGCTGATAAAAAGACTGGTCGAATTTACCCTTAATACGATTGACGTAAGCAAAGACATCTTCTCCCTGGTTAACCCCCTCAATCGTAATCGCCGCAGCCGGGGAGGCCAGGGCAAACAACCACAAGAACAGCACAACCATGAACACCGAAAACCTTTTGCCTTTAATGCGGCAATCTGAATAAATTTCACTTCTCATTATCATTCCTCCAACAATAGTTCTTAAAAACAGTTTGTCCGATTAATTTAGGGTTAAAATGAGTAGATAAATGTAATACCACCGTAGACATTATCGGTTTTATCACAACAGTCCCTGTCATCAACACTGTCGCGGTTATCGGAATCAACAATCGAACTGAACATCAGGCTGGTGGTCACCGTAATGCTGTCGGTCACTTTATAGGGTGCGGCAACCCCAAAGTTAAAATCAACCAGAGCACTGCTGTCCTCACCAAAATTAAACTCGTTGAAATCGCTGTCACCGAAACCGAGGCTGCTGGAAAGATCAAGGCTTAATTTATCGTTTAAGACAAAGGAGTGACCGGCGGCAAGGTTGACATAGAAAGCATCAACCTCATCGAAATCATAAAATATGGTTAGAGCCGGCTGCAGAATGCAGTCATAGGCCATGGAAAGATATACTTCGTGGGTATCATCGGCATGATCCCAGTTGGGGAATTCATAAAAAATTATCCCCATGCCCACTGTCAACTGATCAAAGGAATGACTATAGTCGAGAGTGAAGTCGATTTCAGTGAACTGCCAGGCCCGGCTGTCGCAATCATCGGTATAGAGACATTCATCTTCACCGAAATCGGTGAGATTAAGCTGCCCCCAGACATTAAATGAAAAGCCGCTCTTGGCAACCGTCATCGTCGGCTGCAGGGAGAGATCTTCATTCAGAACCATTCCCCGCCAAATATACTGGCTGATCAGCGTCACTTCGGCATCAACCGCCACCACCTTATCGTCAGCGGCGGCAGGAGTAAGGAAGGTACCAAAGAACAACCCGACAATGATTAAAGTCAAGTAAACTTTTCGCATGGGCACCTCCTTAAATATAACTTTTAATAAAACTTAGTTAATCATATTTATATATAAGCATAAGCGAACCCTAAAAGCAACAATTAATTTAAAAATAAATTATGTAAATCAAAGGAAATTTCTAAATATGACCGAACCGATGAATGGTTCGGAATCAGGAATAACTGATTTTCTGATAGAGTGGTGATATAGCCCATAAACGGCGGACGACAGTGGTGAATTTCTCGAGAAAGGTATCAACTTCCGCCTGGGTTGTCCAACGGCCGAGACTGATGCGGAGAGCCCCCTGAATCAGTTCGTCATCCACCCCCATGGCCCGTAGAACAGGAGAGCCGCGATGCTCACCGCTGGAGCAGGCGGAACCGGCGGAGACCGCGATATTTTCAAGGTCTAAGTGAGCCAGAAGCGATTCACCATCGACATAGGGAACACTCAAAGAGATCGTATTGGGAACCCGGCACTGTCGATGGCCGTGGAAAGTAAGCTGCCGATCCAGGGCTTTGTCAAGTTCCGATTCAAGTTTATCCCGCAGAGATGCGATTCTTCTGCCCTCGGCCGCCATGTTGGCAGATAGTATTTCACAGGCTAAACCCAGCGCCGCCATCCCGGGCAGATTTTCAGTTCCGCTGCGGCGGTTATTCTCCTGACCGCCGCCGTGCAGCAGTGGCTCAAGCGCAACCCCGCCCCGCACCCACAGGGCTCCGACCCCCTTGGGGGCATAAACCTTGTGACCGGAGAGCGAGAGCAGATCAACACCCAGTGTACCGACATCGATCTCAACCTTGCCCAGAGCCTGAACCGCATCGGTGTGGAGCAAAACCCCCCGGGCGCGAGTAATTTTAGAAATCTCGGACAGAGGAAAGAGTACCCCGGTTTCGTTATTAGCCAGCATCAACGAAACCAGAACGGTATCATTCTGAATCGCGGCCGCTACCGTCTCCGGAGCTAAAGTACCGTCCGGCGCAACCTCAAGCCAGGTTATCCGGGCCCCGCAGCCTTCAAGAAAAAGACAACTCTTAAGGATTGCCGGATGTTCAACCTGGGATACGATAATGTGCGGCTTTTCACCTTTAAGCAGGAGAGGTAAAACCACTCCCTTCAAGGCCAGATTGTCACTTTCGGTACCACCGGAAGTAAAGTAGATATCTTGAGCTTCCGCCTTAATAAGCCCGGCAACCTGCTCTCTGGCGGTCGCGGCGACAGCCTCCGCTGGGCGACCGAAACAGTGGGAACTGGAAGGGTTGCCGAAAGTATCCCGGGCCACAGCGGCCATAACCTTCAATACTTCAGGGTCTACCGGAGTCGTGGCATTGTAATCGAAGTAGAGTTCTACAGCAGACATCCCAGGACCTAACGATCAAGTCCTTTAAGCAGGTCACCTAAGGATATACCCTTTAAGAAGTCACCGATTTTTTCATCAAGTTCATCCCACATCGGCCGGGTTACGCAACAGGCGTTACGAAGCTCACCGGAGGCGCAAGCCGCCTCGTCGTAGTGTTCACAACTTTTACAGTCAACCGGATTGATCGACTCCTTAACCACCGCCATAATCTCATCAATCATGATGGTTTCCGGCTCTCGGGCAAAAAGATAACCACCGCCCGGCCCGCGAACGCTCTTAACCAGACCGGAGCGCCGCAGATGAACAAAAAGCTGCTCCAGATAACTTACCGAGATGCCCTCGACCTCACTGATCTGTTTCAGGGAAACCGGACCTGAATGAGAATCCGCCAGGATTCCGAGTGAGACCATTGCTCTTACCGAATAGCGACCTTTAGTAGAAAGTTTCAAAAGTTTACCTCCATAGCCCGGGGTGGGCAGACGTTGACGCAGAGACCACAGGCACTGCATTTTTCAGGCGCGAAAAGAACCTTCATTGAAGGCCGCTCAATATAGAGGGCTCCAACCGGACAAATCGCCGTACAGGCTCCGCAACTGGTACAAATTTCCTCATTCCGTTTAACACTTTTCCGAATTGACTCAACCGCGACCTGACTCTCCCGCAGGTAATCAAGCCCCTGATTGATAAGCTCCTCTTCGCCCTCAATCTCGAGCACCAGATAACTCTCTTTACGCGGCAGGATTACAGCCCGCAGAATATTGATGATCAGATCATAATTTTTTATGAGCTGATAGACAATCGGCTTATCATAATTGCTCTGAGTAAAATGCAGAACATAGATACGTTTCATAAAATCCCTGAGTTTATGACCGCGCCCTGAAGAGCGGCCGTGCAGATTACAAAATGTTCCGGGCAAATCAGTATCGAGGCAGAAATCTCCCGCAGCAATGGCTTACAGTCAGCAACAATGCTATAAATTGATCAGTTCCAGCTGCCCCCCGGCGGCACAACCATCCCCGCAAACCGCCACTGCCCCGCTGACCCCTTCAATCGCCAGAGCTTTCTCCACGGCCACCGGCAGATCATTTTTAAGCTGCACGGTATTGGCCGTCGCCGTCGCCACGGCATCGGCTAAAGCTCCGCTTTCAGCAACAATCGTCACGGCATCAGCCAGGCCCATACTTAGGGAGTGGCCAACGCGGCCGGATGAGGTGCAGACACCGCAGCTGAATGGCCGGGAATTTTCAATTTTTATCCCCAGCCGGCTGCTCAGCGGCGAAGTCCCGGCAAAAATCGCAAGACGGTACTCGCGTTTCCCGGTCAAAAATATATCGCCGCCGTTTTCAACTACGACCCCGGCCGCATGCCGGCTTAGATCACGACCGACGACCTCAGCCAAAGCTCCGGCAACCGCTGCCATGGGACCGACTTGTGCCAGGCTCGAAGCAGTCATCATGCCTCGCACCAGAGAAGGCGCAAACGGATAATCAGCCGCCGGCACCGGGCTTAAACTGCTGCCCCAGTCCGGATAGCGCTGCAAAAAGGCCTTTAGCTGGGTACGATAATGCAACAGACGCTCAGAGGTCAGGCTTTCCCAGTCGATTTTATCCTCCGGCTGGAGAATATTTATCCAGAGATCACTCTCCTCAATCCGAACCGCAAAAGAGAGGCCTCCGTCACCAACCAGACCTCTGTAACTCCGTTCCCGATAACTGTGCGGATGCGGTTGCTTTTCTTCTATTGCCATAACCCAATAACCTTGTCAAGTATAATGCCTTCTCTGAAGCGATTTTTTCTCAACCGCTCAAATCAAGAGACACAGGGTATCGCGACGGCATCCAGAGAACGGCGTAAACTTTCAACAAAATCGAACAGTTCTCTGCGGCCCGCGGCTCCGCCCCCCGAGCGGCTGATAATCTCGACCAGAGCACTGCCGACGATTACCGCATCACTATGCTTACCGACAAGTCTGGCCTGTTCCGGCGTGGAGATCCCGAAACCGGCCGCCAGCGGCAGATCGGCGGCAATTTTTTTAACCCGATCCAGAGTCGCGGTCAACTCCGGCGGCAAATCGCTACGGGCACCGGTTATTCCGGTAACGGTTACATAGTAGAGGAAACCGCTGCCGGCGGCAACAATTTCCTGAAGCCGGGCCTCCGCCGTGGTCGGTGCCGCCAGCGGCACCACCGCCAACCTCCCGGCAGCCAGATTACGCAACGGCAGAGATTCTTCCAATGGCAAATCCGGAACAATCACGCCGTCAACCCCGGCACTGACGGCATCGGCAACGAACCTTTCCAGATTATAGCTGAAAATCGGGTTGTAATAGGACATCAAAACCAGAGGAATATCGCTGCGGCGGCGGATTTCAATAACTGTTTCCAGGATTTTCTTTAAGGTCACCCCCTGTTTCAGGGCCCGGCCCGAGGCTTTCTGAATCGTCGGGCCGTCGGCTAAGGGGTCGGAGAAAGGAACGCCGAGTTCAACCACGTCGGCTCCGGCCGCCGCCAGCGTCTCCACCAGAGCGCAGGTCGCCTCAAGATCGGGGTCACCGGCGGTAATAAAAGTTATCAGACCTTTGCGACCGGAGTCTTGCAGTTGCTTAAATTTTTTCTCTAATCTTGACATCACTTACCCTCCCCCGCTTCCAGATTCGCCAGCGTCGCGACATCCTTATCGCCCCGGCCGGAAAGATTGATGACGACCACCTTATCCCGGAGACGTTCCGCCTCGAGCATCACCCCGGCTAAAGCATGAGCACTCTCTAAAGCGGGAATAATTCCTTCGACCCGGCATAAAAGACGCAGCGCCTCAAGGGCCTCGGCATCGGTTACCGAGATATATTGCGCCCGGCCCGTATCTTTAAGAAAACTGTGTTCGGGCCCGACCCCGGGATAATCGAGACCGGCCGAAATTGAATGAGCCTCCTTGATCTGCCCGTCTTCAGTCTGCAGAAGATAACTCATCGAACCATGCAGCACCCCGGGCCGACCGGCCGAGAGCGGAGCTGAATGGGCACCGCTCGCGATCCCGGTGCCGGCCGCCTCAACCCCAACCAGCTGCAGATCATCCTCCAAAAAGGGATGGAAAATTCCAATCGCATTACTGCCGCCGCCGACACAGGCAAAGATTACATCCGGCAGGAGATCATTTATCGCTAAAATCTGGCGCCGGGTTTCAACCCCGATAACCCGCTGAAAATCACGCACCATCGCCGGATAGGGATGCGGCCCGACAACCGAACCGATGATATAGTGAGTGTCGCCAACATTGGTGACCCAATCGCGAATGGCCTCATTCGTGGCATCCTTTAAGGTGCGGCTGCCGGAAGACACGGGAATCACTTTCGCCCCCAAAAGCTCCATGCGATAGACATTCATGGCCTGGCGTTCGATATCTTTCTCTCCCATATAGACTTCGCAGTCCAGACCAAACAGGGCCGCCGCCGTAGCCGTGGCCACACCGTGCTGACCGGCTCCGGTTTCGGCAATCAGCCGCCGCTTTCCCATCCTGCAGGCAAGTAAAGCCTGACCGATGGTATTATTTATCTTGTGGGCCCCAGTGTGGGCCAGATCCTCTCGTTTAAGATAGATCTCTTTGATATCAAGCTCAGCCTCAAGTTTCCGGGCCCGATAGAGCGGCGTCGGCCGGCCGCAATAATCCTTAAGCCAGCCTTCAAGTTCCTCCTGAAAATCGGCATCATGGCGAAACCTCTCCCAGGCGCTGTTTAATTCATCAAGGGCCGCAATCAGGGTTTCCGGCACAAAGCGGCCCCCGAAAACACCAAAATAACCCCGGTCATCGGGAACTGCAAAAATTTCCGTACTCATCATTTCACCTGTCTTAAATTATTTTACAACTGATTTAATAGATGCATCTCATCTCTGCGAGAGATCAGAAGTGATTTTTGTTTTTCTAACCATTGAAATAAAATTTTTCATTTTCATCTGATCTTTAATTCCGGGGGCGGCTTCGACGCCGGAGCTGACATCGACGCCGAAGGGCCGGGTTTGCCGGATTGCTGTCTGAACATTATCGACACTTAAACCACCGGCCAGAAAAAATCTTGACCCGGCAAAGGGTGCCGCCAGCCGCCAGTCAAAAACCCGGCCGGAGCCGCCGGGCTGATCCGGCAGCCAGGTATCGAGCAGGGTCGCCCAGAAACTTCCGGAGGCAGGTTTTATTAAACTCTGCGGCCCGCCCGGACGTAACACCTTAATCAGGTTAAAGCCGTTTAAGGCCGCGCAGTAGGCCTCATCCTCCAAACCATGCAACTGGAGAAGATCAAGCTGGCAAAAAGCGGCTATATCTTTAATTTCGTTAAGCGGCGCGTCAACAAAAACCCCGACTTTCAAAACCTTATCCGGCAAATCGCGACAAAGCGTCACAACCTTCTCCGGCATCACCCGGCGCGGACTTTCGGCAAAGACAAAACCCAAAAGATCCGCTCCCGCCGCGGCCGCGAACTCTACATCTTCAATCCGGGTCAAACCGCATATTTTTATTTTCGTACTCATTACTCAGCCATCAGCTCCTGCAGCAATTTCCGCCGGTTTTCCCCGGCTTTAACCAGACTGCTGCCAATCAGAAAGGCGTTGATCCCGGCGACTTGGAGTTTTTTAATATCAGCGGCTTTTTCGATGCCGCTTTCACTGACAATCAGGGAGGTATCGGGAAGATGTTTCAGCAAATCGATACTGGTATCCAGATCAATACTGAAATCAGCAAGATTTCGATTATTGATTCCGACCAGCGGGGCCCCGACTTCGCAAACTTTGGCGGCATCTTCAAGATCGCGCACCTCAACCAGACATTCCAGATCAAGTTCCGCCGCCCGTTCCTGAAACTTTTCAAGTTCAGCTTCGCTTAGAACTGAAGCTATGAGCAGAATCGCGTCGGCTCCCGCAATCCGGCTCTCTTCGATCTGAATCGGGTCAACAATAAACTCTTTGCGCAAAATCGGCAGCTCAACCAACGGCCGCACCTGCGGCAGCCAGGTAAGAGAACCTTGAAAAAACGGCTTGTCAGTCACAATCGAAATTGCCGCCGCACCGGCCTGCTGATAGCTTTCAGCCAACTCAAGCGGATCAAAATCTACCCGCAGAAGACCAGCCGAGGGTGAGGCTTTTTTGATCTCGGCGATGATATTGGGTTGAGAAGATAGCGCCGGAATCTTTGCCAGAGATTTTTTGAGTGAACGCCGGGGACCGCGCTCATACTCTCCAAACCTGGCTCTGACGGCATCAAGGCCGTTTTTTTTAAGTTCAGTAACTTCCTGATGCTTAACCGCAATAATTTTTTCCAGTACAGACACAGAATTCTCCTCTATCATTAACTGTTGCTGAATTCAATCAACTCCGCAAGTTTTCGCCGGGCCCGGCCCTCGTCGATAACCGTTGCCGCCAGTTCAACCCCGCGGCAAAAATCATCAACCAGCCCGGCGCAGACAAAAAGGGCGGCACTGTTCAAGAGTACCACATCCCGCTGCGGCCCGGTTTCGCCATTGAGAATTTTTAATACCAAACCGGCATTGAACTCAGGATCTCCACCGACAAGAGCTGTCAACGGCGCCTCCTTGAGACCGGCGTCTGCCGGAGTCAGAGTAAACTCTTTGATCGTACTGTCCTTGAGCCAGGCAATCCGGTTTTCACCGGCCAGACTGAGCTCGTCGAGACCGCCGGCACCGTGTACGACCATAGCCCGGCGGCTGCCGAGATCCCTTAAAACTTCAGCCAGAGTCAGCACCCGCTCAGCGTCGTAAACTCCGAGCAGCTGCACATTGGCACCGGCCGGATTGGTCAGGGGCCCTAATAGATTAAAGATTGTCCGCACCCCGATCTCACGCCGGGGGCCGATCGCATATTTCATCGCCCCGTGCAGAAGCGGAGCAAAGAGAAAACCGATGCCGACCTCTTTGACCGACTGCGCCACCTTTTCCGGAGGCAACTCCAGATTTACACCCAGGGCTTTAAGAACATCGGCGCTGCCGCAGCTGCTGGAGACCGAGCGGTTTCCATGCTTGGCCACCTTGAGCCCGGCCCCGGCGGCAACCAGAGCGGTTACGGTCGAAATATTAAAGGTATGACTGGAATCACCTCCGGTCCCGCAGGTATCGACCAAGACCGCGGTCTCTTCATCAAGATCAATTCCAGTTTCAATCCGGGTCGCCCGCCGGCGCATGATCCGGGCGGCCCCGGCAATCTCGTCAACGATCTCCCCTTTCATCCGCAAACCGGTAATCAGGGCACCAATCTGGGCCGGGGTCGCACCGCCGGTCATAATCTGGGTCATCACCGACTCCATCTCCGGAGCCGTTAACGATTTTCGTTCAATAATTTTCGCGATTGCTACTTTGATATCCATTTAAGTTCAACTCCTGTTAGATTAAACTCCTGAACCAACATTATTCAATTCGGGGTTTTGGCTTCGCCTCTCGGTAACGGGGGCCACAGCTCCGCAAAGGCTGGGAAACGCCTTTACTCAGCAATATCCCCACATTGAGACAATTTATTTTTACCTTTTTTTTACAACCTCTGTGCCCTCCTGGGCAAAAAATTACGTAACTTTCAGCCCAATAATATCTCCCGTCTTTTAAGGAGGGGACGGGGGCGGGTTTTCTTAAGCGGATGCGGAAATGATTTCGTTGTTTTTCTTATGCGAGTAAGAGCCCGTAAGCATTGCAACTGTTTGAGCGAAGCGAGTTTTGCAATGCGGGCGAAGCGAGTATAAGGAAAAACAGAAATCTTAACGCCTGGCGGAGAAAAGCCGCCACCGGCCCCGGAGTTATTGTCAGACGGAATAGTTACAAAATCACCAGCCTTTCGCAGCCAGTTCCAGCGCCCGGCGCATGGCCGAAGCCTTGTTTATAGTTTCCTGATACTCCATCTCCGGCTGAGAATCGGCAACGATCCCGGCCCCGGCCTGAAAATAGCTGATTCCATCCTTAACCGTAACCGTACGAATCGTAATCGCAAAATCCATATCCCCGGAGAAACCAAAATAGCCAACCGCCCCGGCATAAGGCCCGCGCCGGGTCGGCTCCAGCTCATCGATAATCTCCAGAGCCCGAACCTTGGGCGCCCCGCTCACGGTGCCGGCCGGATAACAGGCGCGAAACGTATCGAACATATCCAGATCATCCCGCAGCCGGCCTTCAACATGAGAGACGATATGCATCACATGGGAGTAGCGTTCAATCTTCATCAACTCCTCAACCCGGACTTCACCGTACTGCGCCACCCGGCCGATATCGTTACGCCCCAAATCAACCAGCATGATATGTTCGGCAATCTCTTTGGGATCGCCAAGCAGCTCTTCGGCAAGCTTTTGATCGGCCTCGGCACCAGCCCCACGCGGCCGCGTCCCGGCAATCGGGCGCACGGCCACACGCCGCCCGTCTTTACGCACCAAAAGCTCCGGCGAGGAGCCGATCAGACGCTCGCCGCTGAAATTAAAATGAAACATATAGGGTGACGGATTAATCAGGCGCAGAGCCCGGTAGATAGCGGTCGGGTCAAGCGGTTTAAGACATTTGAAACGCTGGGCCAGAACCACTTGGATCAAATCACCGGCCTTGACATAATCGACCGCCTTTTTAACCATCTCCTGATATTGAGCCCTACTCATATTGGAGACAAACTCGAGCGCTTCCGCAACCACGGGCGGCGCCACCCAGTTCAGGGGCCGGCGGATACGCTTTACGACCGCATCAAGTTCGGCCAGAGCCTCTTCATAAAGCAGATCCAATTGCTGCCCGTCCGAATTTTCCTTATCGATCGCAACCAGACAGATAAGCGAGAGTTTATGACGCAGGTTGTCATGCACCAGCAGCATACCGGGAATCATAAACCAGGCATCGGCCCCCTCAACGTCCGCCTCAACGGTATGCGGGATATTTTCAAAAGCCTTGACCGTCTCAAACGAAAAAAAACCGACCGCGCCCCCGTAGAAATCAGGCAGTCCCAGAACCCTGGCCGGCCGCATTTTTTCCATGATGGCTGCAAGCTCCGGCAGCGGATCCCTGCTTTTTACAACCTCCCGCACACTCCCGCGACAAATAACAATCTCATCCTCACGCTGACAGAAGGTCAAGGCCGGCCGGTAGCCGATAAAACTGTAACGGCCCCAGCGCTCTCCCCCCTCAAGGCTCTCCAGGAGAAAGGAGAACTCCTCCTCCACCGCCAGCTTGTGATAAAGGGTCAACGGGGTGTCGAGATCAGCGACAATCTCACGACAGACCGGAACATAATCAGAACTTGCGCTCAGTCGCTTAAACTCCTCCCGATCCGGGTAAATTTTCTCATCCATACGATTTTTCCGTAAACTTAAGGCGCTGCTGCCGCAGCTTCATGAATTTAAAATAAAAAAAAGGGTTGCGGCGAAGTACCCAAGCACTTCCACAACCCTTTTTCAAGGTGCCAACGTTCGGTTTAACTTTACACTGTTTTAACCAAGCCGCTGCGGAGGTCGCCCGGATACATAGGATCCACCCGGCCACCACCAGCCCGTAAAACTATATCGTAAAGTTATTTTCATAGTCTGATTTAACTAACCTAAGTCCAACATTGCTGTCAAGTAATTTAATCAAGCCCGACGACAATAATAAAGAATTGTGATTTTTCGAAAATAATACTTCATAACTTGACTTTTTCCAGTAGCTGAGATTATGAATCAATCTCTTTCGCGATATTTCCATAGTCAATGACTAAGCTAACAACTCCTTTAATTTCAAAAGGTAAATTATTTGCCTACCACAATTACAACTCCGACCTTTCTTCCAACTACGGCCGCAGAATGCCGCGATCTGGGCTGGGATGAGGTCGATGTAATTCTCGTAAGCGGTGATGCTTATGTCGATCACCCCTCATTCGGAATTGCTCTTATCGGCCGCTGGCTTGAGGCAAATGGTTTTCGGGTAGCCATTTTAGCCCAGCCTCAATATCAAAAAGGTTGTGAGGAGTTCAAGCGCTTCGGGCGGCCGCGCCTTTTTTTCGGCATTAGTGCCGGTAACCTTGATTCAATTGTCGCCAATTATTCCGGTAATGGGAAAATCCGCGACCATGATCCTTTCTCGCCTTCCGGAAGTCCATATTTCCCTGGAGATAGACGTAAAACCAACCGCCGCCGCCCGGATCGGGCATCACTGATCTATGCCAATCGGGCTCAGGCTGCATGGCCCGGAGTGCCAGTTATTCTGGGTGGGATTGAGGCCTCTTTGCGACGTTTTATCCACTATGACTATCGTCAGGAAAAATTGCGCAACTCAGTCCTGGCTGACAGCAAGGCAGATCTTTTAATCTACGGTATGGGGGAGCGTGCAGTTTTAGAAGCAGCCCAACGTCTGTCACGAGGTAGAACTCTTGCCGGAATTTCTGGAACCTGTGAGTTTTTATCTCCGGCTGCGGGACACGCTTTAGCACAAACAGACAACTCGACATTAATACCCGGATGGGTTGAAATCGAAAGTAACAAAAAGAATTTTCTTCTGGCTGAATTAGAGATTGATCGCCGAGCGCGACAGGGACAAGAGAGTTCCAGAACCTTGCTTCAGGAACAAAAAAGCGGCTGGATCAGAGAGAACCAACCGGCTCCCCCTTTAACTCCAACTGAACTCGACAAAATTTACAGCCTTCCCTTCAGCCGACGCCCTTACCAACAGAATACCAATATCCCGGCATTCACAATGATTCGCGACTCAATAACCATCGTCCGGGGATGTAGCGGCAACTGCTCATTTTGCGCCCTGACCCGCCACCAGGGGGCTCAAGTGGTAAGCCGCACCAAAGAATCTGTCGTTCGCGAAGCAAAAACCATAACCATGCAAACCGATTTTACTGGCATCATCAGTGATTTAGGTGGGCCAACGGCTAATCTTTATGCTACCAGTTGCAAATTGAACAAAATCTGCTCCCGCAAAGATTGTCTTTACCCCACAATCTGCAAACACTTAAATATTGATGAACAATCTTTTATAGCTTTGCTGGATGCGGTTTCGGGCTTGGCCGGGGTCCGGAAAGTGCTGATCTCTTCGGGCCTGAGATTAGCTTTGCTCCGTCGCACACCACAACTTCTCAGCCGTATTATTCGGCGCCATCTGCCCGGGGTTATGAAGATCGCCCCGGAACACAGTGTTCCTGAAATTCTGCGCTTAATGCATAAAAATGATGCGCTTGAACTCAAATCTTTTTTGCAGGAAGCCCGTAACCTGGCCTGCAAAGCTAAAATAAAAGTTGATTTTGCACCCTATCTAATCTCCTCCCACCCCGGTTGCGGGGTTACTGAGATGCGTGATTTAGCACAAACTATCAAACGAAATGATCTCCTGGCGCGTCAATATCAGGATTTCACACCCACTCCGGGAACCCTCTCAACCGCCATGTTTGTCAGTGGCCTGGATCGTGATACGTTGCAACCAATCCGGGTTGCTAAAGGCACAAGTGAACGTCGGCATCAGCGCCAGATCCTGGAACGAGTCAGCGGCCGCAGGCAGGTTAAATCGACGGTTACCCGCAAGAATCTTAAGAAAGGGCCGCTTAAATAGTCGATGCTGAAGAAACTGGCCCGGAAATCCATTGGCGAAGTACACCATAACTGAAGTAACATATACCTTAAAATAGCGACTTTTCAGGTCATATGGAACAGTAACTGTGGGATATAACACGATCACAAACAACCACAAAAAACCCCGGCCCACAGAATAAAGCTTATATATTCAATAACTTAAAATAAAATCCGGCCATCACAGTAGTCTGGTATTTATTTTGCTGTAAGCATAAGATGATCACAACCACACTTTTACATTTAGGGCAACCCTAAACCAGACACCGTCGGGATGTCTACTAAAACCAGAATATCAATTGATCAACACAGGAGAGTGTGCAGACCAATGAAGACGATTGAGAATGTCAGATCATTAAAAAAAGCACTTATCAGTGAATTATCCAGACTGCCTGAAAAAAATGCCTTTGGTGACAGCAACGAGTTAGAGCGGTTACGATTACAGAGTTGGATTCTCGATCTTAGCTATATTGAAAATTTCGGCAGAACCAATGATGACGACGGTGAAGTAAGTTTCTGGTTCAACGATGAGTGCTGGACTCCTCTTTGTGACTATGAAGACTCCATAGAAGATTTCGCAGTGCAGGAGCAGCCCCTTAGCTATGCCGCCTGGCTCAAGATGTAACTACAAATCTCAATAAAGCTACAGGTACCGATAGGTTCACAAGACAACCAATTGCGTGATATAAACCTCTCCTTTGTGCCATATCCCCCAACCAGCCATCTCCCTCAAAACCACTTGGAATCTAAACTTTCGTTTAAATAGGTTTTTTCGAATGAACAAGGCTCGGTACAATCATTGCTGCACAACCCGGGACACGGGACAGACTTCAAAAGGCCTTACGCAGGATTACCCATCAGCAGTATATCAACAAACCGTGGGGAGATGTTTTATGAAAATAATTTTATTGCATTGGCGGGGGTTCATCGTGGTCGGGCTACTTGTAATAATCTATGGATGTGTATCCGCACAGGAGACCCGGCAACCGGTAAAAGCGCAAAATACAGAGCCCCAAATAACAACGCAAATCAATCAGGATCCATACCAAAAAGCAGTTGTGCCTCTCACAACCAGACAATGTGGGCAGTGTCACTTTTCCATATTTGAAAAAATAAGAAATAACGGCGGCAAACATAAAATAAATTGTCGTGATTGTCATGCAACCTTTCACTCATTACGCCCCGGCATGACCTGGTCGGACGTCTTGCCCAAATGCGCAAACTGCCATGCAGAGGAACATGGCCCAGCCTTTAAGGAATGCCTCACCTGTCATAGCGATCCGCACGCACCGATCAAAAGCTTGACCAATCTTGAGATTCTCGCAAAAGGATGTAACACATGCCACGTTGATCAGGATAAGGAGATTAAACAATATGAAAGCGCTCATGCCGAAATGAGCTGTAGCGAATGCCATCATACTCAGCATGGCTACCGACCAAACTGCAACGAATGTCACACGGAACCGCATACCGAATTTGTTGATAATTCAAGCTGTATGATATGTCACCCGGCGCACTCTCCCCGGGAAATAAATTTCCCGACAACTACTGAAAATCGAGTGTGTTCAGGTTGTCACGATGAGATAAACCGAACATTTACTGCAGGCACGAAAAAACACGCTTCTTTACAATGCATATTTTGTCACTCCGAGCGCCACGGCTTCATCCCGGACTGCCGCGAATGCCACGGCGTGCCCCATACCAAGACCATGATGTCCCGTTTTAATAATAATTGTACCTCATGCCATGGCGACCCTCACACTTTAACTCTCGCAGAATAACAGCCTTAACATCCTCCTTCCGTAACATATTTTGAGACCAGGTTACGGAAGGAGGATAAACTCACTCAGCTTAACTGCTCTCCTGATGAACCGGCAGGATCACCTCGAATTTACTGCCAACTCCGATTTCACTGGAAACCAGGATCTCACCATTATGGCTCCGGATAATACTGTAGCTGATCGACAGACCCAGACCGGTTCCATCACCGGTTTTACGAGTTGTAAAAAATGGGTCGAAGATTTTATCAAGAATATCTTTATCTATACCTACTCCTGTATCGATAAATTCGATCGAGATCGTATCATTACCAGAATTGCAGGAGGTAGTGATGACAAGCTCGCCACCGCCCGGCATGGCTTTATGGGCGTTTATCAATAAATTTATAAAGACCTGCCTCAACTCATTCGGATCGCTGGCTACCTGAGGAAGATCGCCGGCAAAATATTTCTCTACTCTAACTCCCCCTTTTTTCAGATTAGCTTTCGTAAACGAAAGGATTTCCGTTAGAATTTCATTTACATCAGTATAAACAAACTCTTTTTCCTGAACTCTGGCAAACGTCAGAAGGTTACCAATAATCAATTTACAACGCTTAATTTCGCGCTCGACATAAACCAGATTATCCTGAAAATCAGCACACTCCTTCTCACTTAGTTCTCCAAAGCTACGAGACCCCATAGTTTTAGAAAATATCTGTATAAAAGCATATATGCCGGCCAGAGGGTTACTCAATTCATGCGCCACTCCAGCAGCGAATTCACCAACCGTAGCAAGTTTTGTCGACTGAATCAATTGCGCCTGAGTCTCAGCCAGCTGTTCGGTGCGTTTTGTAACCCGAGCCTCCAGGGTTTGGTTCAAAAGTTCTATGTCTTCACGATACTTTTTAAGATCAGCAACCATCTTATTAAATGACTCACTCAATTCACCGACCTCGTCGTGGGTCTTCACCTGAATGTACTGCTCGAGATCACCGGATGCTATCCTGCGGCTGGCCTCGGAAAGCTTACGAATCGGCCTGACTGTTCTGGAGATAATCAAGATGAAAATCGGAATAATTAAGAGCATCAGTCCAAGTACGATCGCGCAGGTGGTAAAAATAATACTTTTTTTTGCCAGAACCAGATCATCCGTAGATTCAAAGACAGCGATCAGCATCTCTTTCTTAAAATTAATACTCAAAGGTGAAAGAATCATTTTAACATCGTGATCACCACATTTGAAATGAGAGAAAAAAGGCTCCTCGGCATGTAAAACCCGACTCATCAGTTGCGGAGTAATAAAACGGCTGAGTTCCAGGTCACAATCCTTATGGATCACACTGGAGGCTATAAGTTTGCCCCGATAATAGATCTGTAAACGATGACTTCCGGTTTTCCTCTGCAGGTCATTAAGGAAATTCCCATCGATATTACGGAAAACGGTTACCACAGAACGGCTGCCGGAATGATCCTCCATCGGAGACACTGCTGATAAGGCAAGAGTTTGAGACGATTCCCGTTGACGCACCATCAGACCTGTCGTTCTGATTCCCAAAGAAGCCAGACGGCCCAACCCCGAATCTTCCGAGAGCCCATCAACAACACCGATATTAGATGAAACCTGATTCTCTTTCAAAAACTCCAACAGATAGATAAGCATTAAACGACTGTCGCGAGCTTCAGCATGGCCGGCCAGTTTCTCCGTGTCAGCAATAAACTGGGCATAAAATATCAAACTTTTCTCAATCTCCGTAATCATCTCCTGAATCAAACGCACATCGTTAGTAAGTTTCTCGTTAACTCGATCCTCAAGGTTATTAGAGACCAGGTCAGTCATGATATAGATAGTTAAAGAAGCGATCAGGATCATGACCAGGAAAAAAGGGAAAATTATCTTATTCTGGATTTTATTTAGACGAGGGAAAATCTTATTTAATGGGCTTGCCATAATTACAACATTACGTCTTTAGGGTGCCTATAAAAATTGCCTTTTTGCGAGACACCCTTTAGGTTTAATCGGAAAGCAACAAATCTTCGGGATTCAGGTTGATCTCCGATAATATTTTATCAACCTCAACGTAGTCGGATGGTGCAGTTTCAACAAAACGATCAACATTCTGCAGAGCCGCCAATGCGACCCGGCCGGCAAGATTTTCGTGCATGCTCAAAAGATATTTTTTCAACATCCCGCCCAGCCCGACTCTGAAACAGCCGGGTCCATCTTTTACCGGGTCACGATCCAAGCGGTGATGACACTCAAAGCATGAATTCTTGAGGTTTTTTCGTAAAACGAATGTATTCGCCGGTATTGGTGGCGACTGGGCCACGATCTTCAAGCCGTTTTTGATGGACTGGTTCTCCTTGGCAAGCATTCTGAAAACCGTCTCTTTTACCGAGCCAACTTCTACATCACGGTTATAAACAGCCATAATTGCATCTTCATAAGTACCGACGATATCGGTTTCTGAAAAAAAATCAGCCAAACCACCAAAGCCCTCATGAGCCAGCAGATAGCGGGGAAAAACGTAACCGGACATGGTTGTTTTCCCACCCATAACCAAACGCTTGGAGCGCATCTCAACAACCCCATTTATACCACTATCCTTTCGCACCAAGATCAAGCTACGACTAGTTACTTTCCCGTCCGCTTCAGACTGCACCAGAGCATTAACATGTCTGCGCACTGCGGCAAAAGCCAGACTGCCGATAAAAGCGGCATCAATGCTACCGTCAATCAACTCCTTACAGACATCAATATGAGAAGGAAGGAGTTTCAACTTAACACTGAATCCTTTGCCCAACCTCTCTGAAAGATAAGTGATCAGGGGCTGATAGCGTTGTGCTTGGATAATAATATTCCGTTCGGGAACGATACCTACCAGAATCTCGTAACGCTGCGGCAGATAACCTGATTTCGCAATGACGGTCGCTCCCGCATCCGAAAAGACAAAATTCAAAAACTTCATTGTCAAGGGATCGGGATTGGCCTTCAACACCAGGCCGAAGGGACGAAAGAAACCATAACGACCACTTTTAAGGTTGCCCGGGGTCGGAGCCACCCGGTTGACAGCGGAAACATTTAGCCGGGGATTTTCCCGGATAAGCTCACCGAGTGAAGTATAACCGATCGAGAAGGGACTGACCTGAATCGAATCAGTCACCTGCCAATGTCTCTCAATAAGTGTACTCTTATCGGTAACCTTAAAATCAGGCCCCAGAAAGGTTGTTCTAAAAGCAACCTTTGCCGAGCTGTATTCAGGCCGATCTATCACCATTATCCGACCGTCGGGACCACCAACCTGAGCCCAGTTGGTAACCTTGCCGGCATAGATATCACGGATCAAGGCCCGATTAAGGTTGGCAATCTTGATCCCGGCATTGGTAACCATCACCATACCGTCAACCGCCAGATGAAGATATTGCAGGTCGTCACTTTTTTCTTCCCGGTACATCTCACGCGAGATGGCGCCGATGTCATATTGTCCTTCAGCCACACCGCTGATCCCGGCAGACGAACGACTGGCCGGCAAGAACACTATATCAACACCTTGATGCTCTTTCTTAAATTCACTGGCCAGATTTTTCATTAGATGCATAACCGAAGCCGAGCCGGAAATCCGTATACGATTGCCAACGGAGTTCACAGACTTTGCAGGTTCGCTATCTTGTTTCGATTCACATGCCGGAAACAGTAACAATAAGCTGCCAAGAACGATTAGTAAAAATCCGGAAAATAACATCTTGATCGAGTTCTGCATTACCAGCTAAGCCATCCACTATTACGATCTGGTGAAAAGATTATTGCATTATAAACCATTAACAACCTTCCTTACAATAAACTGACCCAATTAGTCAAATACCAATAAACTGTGATCTATATACCCATCTAACCAATGCCTGAAACAATAAATCACACATGATACGAGAAAGTATTCATTGCCGATGACAAATACCTTGCCGGCCGGCGGCTTTAAGCCCGAATTCTAAAAACAAAAAAGGCCCGGGAGAGAGAATCCCGGGCCCGGAGGAGAGAAGAAAGAGGAGATAACTCCTCTTTCTTTAGGGGACTTTTATCACAACCACGACATTAACGGTTTCATGGTTTACCCAGTCACCACCTTGGTAGAGCCTGATCGAGGTTTTATAGAACCAAGCTTCATACTCATTACCCGGCGTCGGATCGTTATTCGGATCATGGCGGGCTTTGGTATCCGGGTCATAAAGCATCCAATATTTATCTCTGAGACGATAGTCCCGATCAAGATTCAAGCTGGCGGACGCATCACTGACATTAAGATTCGTTCCATCGCCGAAATAGAACCTGACCTGGTCGTGGGTCGGCATATTGCTGAGTTGAAAACTAACCGTCGGGCTACCGTCAGTAACATCCACATCTACATGAGTGGCGGCAGCGGGAGCCACAACACTCACCTTCATGAGCTTCTGTGACAGATGCCCCTCCTCGTCTATAACGGTAAGCATTACCGTCCAGACACCGGTCTGAGAAAAGGTTTTAGTCACCGTCTGTCCAAGCAGGGTTTCAGCCACATCGCTGATATTCCAACGGTATTGGAAACTACCGGTAGTTCCGGCCGCGGCCGCTATCAGTTCAACATTTTCCGAGCCTTTGCTGATTTCAATCAACGGCCCTGAAGCCGGCTCACCATTAATCGAAACAATATCCGCCACCGGGTCGACCCCGATCCCGACATCTGCCGGAACAATCGCATTCAAGGCTGTAACCCGAGCCGTATCATAACCCAGAAATTCGCGGCGGGCAGGACTACGGGTCTGGTTTGCACTGCTGAAATCGATCTCCAGAGGTACACCCAAATCATTCCAGGCCAGGGCCGTAGCCTTAACATCCCCGGCCTCATTCCAGGCCACCGTCAACGGGATTTCAGCGTCATCACTGAGACGCCGGGCCCGGCCCAGCAGGTTTACAGTCCCGTTGAAAATGCCGTTACTGCCGCCATGACAATCACTGCAGCCATAATCCGTAACCTGACCTTGAGAGTCACGTGATGGCGCCCCCAGAGCAAAGCTTTCCCAGCCGGAGCCCGCCCCGACATTTCTTATAGGCATAATGTTGTGGACCACCAGATTCGGCCGCGCTTCCAGATTAAGGCGGGGTGAGTAACCGGGGTTGGCAGTCTGCAAGAGGTTCTGAAAGGCATCGATCTCGGCCCCTGTAGTAAAAAGAACGTTGCCATCGGCACCGGCCACAGCCCACTCTTCACGTTGATCCAAAGCCGTAACCCCGGACAAGCCACTGGCAACCCGGTCGTTTGACGCATTAACGTAGTTATAGGCAAACTGGGCTTTGATCGTCCGTTCAAAGAAAGGATCGCCAATTACGATTGTACCGCCATTGTCGGCCCCGGTGGTAAAACCGTCACCGTTAGCATCGGCACTGCCGACATTGTCCCAATAACTTGCAGTCAGGTAATTAAAGGGGAAAATCTGCCGGCGCCAGACCGGATTGGCCTCTCCGTCAATAACCCGGGCTCTAACATTCTCCTTCCAGCTGTAGACAAGGTCAACCGCTTCAGTCCCGGGAAGTTGGTCCGGCGCCGCCCCAACCAGGTTGAAATAGGTAGCACCGGTAGCATGGTCGACTGAACGGGCCGCACTGTAACGCT
>JANTFH010000020.1 GCA_024763535.1 Thermodesulfobacteriota bacterium | reverse complement strand
TGCAGAACTCTCTCTCTTCAGGCGAGCGTCTGGCAGAGATTCTCGACCAAAAACCCGAGGTCTCAGCCGGAGGTTCAGAGATTAAGCGAATCGAAAGTCTGACTTTTGAGAAGGTAGATTTCTCATACCTTCCCGACGAACCTCTGCTGCGGGAAATTTCCTTTTCCCTGCAAAGCGGCCAGGCACTGGCAATTGTCGGGCCGACCGGCAGTGGAAAAACTTCTCTTATCAATCTGATTGCCCGATTCTACGAACCCCAGCGGGGTCGGATTTTAATTAATGACATCCCGTTTACCCAAGTAAATCCTGCGACATTGCGCCGTCATATGGCAGTCGTCAGTCAGGATCCTTATCTTTTCTCGGGAACTCTGAAGGAAAATATTCTGCCGCCGGAGGGTGAAAAAATAGATTCTGAAGAGATGGGGGAAATCATCCGGCAGGCTCATCTTGAGGAGGTTGTAAACCGGCTGCCGCAAGGTCTGGATACCAGGGTCAGTCAGGGCGGTGCTTCACTTTCCAGCGGTGAACGGCAGCTGGTTTCAATCGCCCGGGCGCTCGCCCATCAACCGGACCTGATTATTTTTGATGAGGCAACCTCATACGTTGATACGGAAGCGGAAGAAAAGATTCGGATGGCAGTTGCAGCCCTTAAAAAAGATCGCGCCTCAATTACTATCGCCCATCGTCTACGTTCGGCGATGACAGCCGATCACATTTTGGTTCTTATCGACGGCCGCATCACTGAAGCCGGAAATCATGCCAAACTTATGGCCGAAAAAGGTTTCTATTACCGTTCCGTTCAAAAAAGCTGAGGCGTTGAGTTAGAACTTAACTCCCGGCTTCCTAAATTAATCATGCGAATTTGATAAACTAGAGAAATCATGGACAAAATGATCAAATTTTCAAAAGAGATCGTTTCGCGGCTCGGGTACTTTCTCCGGTAACCTGTTTGATTACAGCGTCGTTTATGCTCCAGATAGCAAAAAGGCCGTTTTCTCTATTGAAAGCGGCCTTTTTTTGTTCCTGGGCCGGATTCTATCCGGCGATGTGGTTTGTCACAGGATGTATTTGTGCGGATTAAATCATCTTAAATGTTGTTGAAAACCTATTTTGTCAGCTGAAACTTTGCCTGTTTCACTGCTTCTTTCATAACCTCTTCCAGACAGGGATGATAGAAGGGGGCGGCAAGGATATCCTGCACCGTCAGTTTGTGAGTGATGACAAGGCTTAGATAGTGGGCGAAATGTTCCGCCCCCCGGCCGAAGATCTCAGCTCCCAGGATTATGCCGGTCTCTTTGTCGGCAAAAAGCATAAATTGTCCATCGTCGATATTGTAGATTTCGTATCTCGGACTGCCGGCAACCCGGGCTTGGCCGATAACTATCGAGTCCGGGTCGAGATCCGTATATCTTTTCCCTACCATCGCCATCTGGGGGTCGGAAAAATAGATGCCCAGCGCCACAAGTCGTTCAGTCGGCCTGTTCCCCGGGAACAGCAGAGCGTTATCTGCGGCAATACGCCCTTCGGCGTAAGCTTCATGCCAGACCGGCAGATCTCCGGTCGCGTCTCCGGCAAGATATACGGGGGCGTTACCGCACTGCATGGTTTGCGGGTTGTAAGCCGGGAGTCCTCTTCTATCCAGTGTAAGGCCTGACTTGGTAATCTCCATATCGAGAATATTCGAGCGCCGGCCGGAGGCGACCACAACCCGCTCAAATTTTCCGGCAACTTTTTTACCGCTGTCAGTTGTGAATTCCAGTGAAAAACGATCCCCTTCCCGGCGGGCCGAGGTAAACACGCCGGCCGGGACTATATTCAGCTCCCGGCTCAGAACCTTAAGGCATTCACCCTGCATTTCCGGGTGGGTAAAGGGCCCGATCCGGCCGCTGTGTCCAAACAGGGTGGTTCTGATTCCCAGGCGATGAAAGGCCTGGCCGAGTTCTAAGGCGATGACGCCGAGGCCGACGACAGCGATTGATTCCGGCAGGTCGTCCAGCTCGAAAATCGTATCCGAGGTGTCGAGTTCTGTCGCCAGATGCCGCAGGGATTGTGGAATAAAGGGTGCTGAACCGCAGGCCAGGATAATCTTTTCCGCAACGATCTCTTCATCATTGATGACAACCTTGTTTTTACCGGTAAATCTTGCCTGGCCGCGGATGATAATCTCCGGCGGAATCTTTTCAACACTCTTTAGGACGCCGCCGACAAATTTCTCCTTACGGTCTCTTTTCAGACGTCTGAAAACCTCTTTCCCGTCAACTTTGCAGGTGCCGTTAATACCGAAATATTTTCCGCCCTCTTGCGCATGAGTGAGATCGGCCGCAGTGATCAGCATTTTACTGGGCATGCAGCCGACCCGGGCACAGGTGGTGCCGAAGGGGCCATGCTGGATGAGCAGGATGTTTTTGGATTTTCTCCTGATTTTACTGTAGCTTCCCAGACCGGCCGTACCCACGCCGATTATCAGATATTCAACTTTTCTCATTTTGCGTTACTCCACTTAAAAATTGTCAGAATCTTATGCCTTTAGTTATTGACAATAATATTCGTCAGTCGTTCTGACCGTAATGCTCAAAATGAAGCTTATTGCCGGCCAGAGAAGATTTGTCGTGGCCGGGTTTTTCTTCAGCCGGGTATCCGATAGCGATAATGGCTTCCACCATCAGGCCCGGTTTTAGTCCGATAAGTTCGGCCACATACTCCTGGGCGCTGTGCTGTGAGTTATGTTCCCGTAAGCGGATCTGAACCCAGCAGCTGCCGAGACCGAGGTCGGCTGCGGTTAAATGCAGCAGGAGCGAGGCGATAGCGGTATCTTCAATCCAGACATCGGATTTCCCTGGATCGGCGCAGACGACTACGAGCAGCGGTGCTTTTTTTAGGAATTCCGAGCCATGCGGTTTGGCTTTGGCAAGCTGCGCAATTTTCTCCGCTTCAGTGACAATGACAAACTCCCAGGGATCCAGGCTCCGCGAGGAGGGCGAACGCAATCCGGCCTCGATAAGGATATCGACCTTCTCTTTTTCAACAGGCCGATCCTTAAATTGACGAATACTTCTTCGCTTTCTCAACAGTTCAATGAACATAACCTTTTTATTTCCTTGGCTTGATAGTGTGCATTTGAATAGTGAACCTAAAGATAGCACTAAACTTTGGAGAAGTGCAAATGGTTAATAGCGTCTAAATCGGATTGTCTGCTTGCAATAGATCAGATAAAAGATGTAAGAGTAGTGGGCTTGAGCTTGTCAGTTCAGTTTCAGTGTCCGGATATTCTCAGGTTGAGGTTATGGGGCCGGATTTTCAGGTGTTTTACGCAGTCATCAAAGAGGTCAAATATGCATATTTACACCAAAATTTATCAGTTTGCCGCCTCACTTGGGGCTCTGGAAGGGTTTGTCTATCAAAAGAGCCGGGCCGAAGATTTGGGTCTGTCGGCTCTGACTGTCTGGATAGATAATATCTGTCTCGCCTACGAACATCTGCCGGCTGAGGCTTTGTCTGAGTTTCACTATTTTATCGATCGCACCGTCGGTCGGGCCCTGCATTCATTAATAGCGGTTCTGGGCGAGGAGCACGAACTGGTTATTAAACTCGGATCCCTGATCAGGGATGCGGAAAATATGCCGGAATCGGCGGATGATTTTAATAAGCGGAAATGGTTTCAGGAATAGGAGGCCCATGTTTTATACCCTGTTGCAACCGCTCTGTCTGTCTGGAATTAAGTTTGAGTGCTGCTGAAATGAAAGAAAAAAAGAAATTTTCCGGCAGGATTATCAGCGGTACGGGCCGGGCCGCATTTTTTACCGGGCTCGACTGGGTCCGGGAGCAGTGCCGGGAAAAGCTCGGCTTCACACCTTTCCCCGGAACCCTTAATCTGGAGATCGGTGGCGAAAATATTGATATAAATGATTTTATGCGATCTGAAAGCGTGGTTGAACTCTTATCGCCGGAGCCGGATGGGTGCGGGGCGCAGATAGTGCCGATTTTCCTGGAAGGTTTGAGTGCCGGGTTGATTGTGCCGGATGAAAGTGTCCGCGTGCATGGTGAGAATGTGGTTGAGATTATCGCTCCGCTCAATCTGCGTCAGGCTTTGTCTAAGGGTGACGGCGATCTGGTTTCCGGGTTTGCGGTCGCAGATAATAGCTGTAAATCGGGAGT
Source organism: Thermodesulfobacteriota bacterium (assembly GCA_024763535.1). Classification (GTDB taxonomy): domain Bacteria; phylum Desulfobacterota; class Anaeroferrophillalia; order Anaeroferrophillales; family Tharpellaceae; genus Tharpella. The sequence continues at coordinate 29,794 of JANTFH010000020.1, read as the reverse complement.
TTTCTTGCGCCAACCGGCAAAACTTGAGGTTGAAGCGGTAATGCTGGATCTGGACGGAACGATTATCGACTCGGTCGGGATATATTATGAGATTGTCGATGCGGTCTTGGAACAGCTGGAGTTACCCAGTGTTTTACCGGAGCAGATAAAAAAGGCCAACGAGAATGGAACCTTTCTTTGGGAAAAATTATTCCCCGAGGAGATGTTTAATGACAACACCAGGCTTAAAGATGAGGCCTGGGCGATTGCCCGAAAGCTGGCGCCGGAGATGTTTAACAACCGCGTCGAACTGCTGCCCGGAGCAGCGGCGATGCTTAAGCAGATTGCCACCGGTGGTTTGCCCTTGGCCGTGGTCACCGCGACCCCGCGGCAGAATATGCCGGCAAAATTAAAACCTCTGGCGGCAGCCGGTGTTCTGGATCTCCTGCAGGAGATTATAACCGCTGATGACACGAAGCGGAAAAAACCGGCGGCCGACCCTCTGCTTGAGTGCTGTCGCCGGTTGGCGGTCGACCCCGAAAAATCGGTTTATATCGGCGATACGCTGGTCGATATTCAGGCCGGTAAAGCGGCGGGAACCGGGACGGTTGGGGTCTTAAGCGGGTTTGATAATTTCGCGATGCTGCAGCGGGCTCGACCCGATGCCATTGTGACCGGTCTGGCTGAGCTTGACGCAGTGATTTCAGTCTGAAAGAAAGAGTTTATCAAGCTGAGAGAGATTTTGCATCAGGAAGTCGGGGCGGTGTTTTTTCAGGCGTTCGGTTTTATCCTCACCATTAGTCAGAATGGCTACCTTTATGCCGGCGTTACGGGCGGTTTCGATGTCGGTAACGCTGTCTCCCACCATCCACATCTGAGAGGTGGTCGAACCCTCTTTCTGGAAATGAGTTTTGATGCGCTCAAGGCCTTCACTCTCCGGTTTTAAGAGGGAGACTTCATTGCGGCTGACCGTCAACGGAAAATAGCGGTTCAGGGAAAATTTATCCAGCATCAGATCAAGCGCCTGACGGCCGACATTTGAAGCTAAGGCCAGATTCCAGCCGGATCTTTTGAGGGCTGAAAGGAGTTGATGGACCTCGGGATAGATCTCCCAGCGTGAAGCCGCATCGGTATCAAAAAAATCGAAGACGGCATCAATTTTATCGATGATCTCCTGACGCCGGTCGGGAGCCTCAATATTTTTCTGGAGATAGTTGTAGAGTCGGCAGTAATCGGCTTTTTTTATAAACTCCCGGTCGAGATTGCAGGAGATGACGCTCTCTTCAATCAGCGGGTAGACTTCATCCATGGCGGCCTGAAGCTGCCACTGAAAATTGACCAGAGTTCCTTCAAAATCAAAGATGGCGATATTCATGGTGGATTAACCTGATGAGGCCGCTGCCAGTTTGGTCAGGGCCGTTTCGTAGAGTGGCCGGCAGAGTTTACGCGGTTCGGGGCCGGTGATACGCTCAAACATCCACTTAAATTTACTTTCGACCTTTTCCGGGCTCGATTCTTTTACCTTGACGGTAACAAAAAGATCAACATTGGTTTGAAAAAAACTTAAACTGTCGGCATCTTTTAAGAGGTTGCTTTCAGTATCGCCGCCGGTTTCGTGGTGGGCTACCAAGTGTTCGACTTTTTTTTGTAAAGCCGCGGGGCAGGTGGTGGTTTTCAAGAAATCACCGATGATTTTAGCGCTGCGCTGCTGATGGTAGTCCAGAAAAGATTCATCACGGAAGGCATTTTCTGAAAGAAACATCTTCTCATAAACCTTATCTTCGCGAAACGCCCGCTCAATATCGTGAGCGACTCCGGCAATCAGCAGGGCTTCATCAGCCTCGGGGTAAAGTTTGATAAGCCAGTCAACCGTGCGGATAAGGTGGAGCGGCACCAGTTGGTTGTCAACCGCGGCAAAGGAGCTTAGAACAAACTCCTTTACCTGGTTGAAGTAAATTAGGTGGTCGGTTTTAGATTTCCGGGTCACGCGTTTTTTTCGGCCTCCGCCTCTTTCAGTGCCAGAAGAACCCGTTCCGGGGTCAGCGGCAGTTCGGTGATTCTGACGCCGGTGGCATCGTAGACCGCATTCAATATAGCCGGGATTGTCGGCATTATCGCGCCTTCACCGACCTCTTTCGCACCGAAGGGGCCGTTGGGCTCACCGCTTTCGATAATCAGGGTGTCGATATTGGGCATGTCGAGAGCCGTGGCTATCCGGTATTCACCCAGTGAGGGGGTCATCAGGTGTCCCTTTTCATCAAATTTCACCTCTTCAAACAGAGCTTCTCCCAGTCCCATACTTAAAGAACCCTGCATCTGGCCTTCAACCATAGTCTTGTTGATCGCCAGCCCGCAGTCATGCGCGTCGGTCATATCATCAACCGTTATTCTGCCGGTTTGGCGGTCAACCGTAACCTCGACCACCTGGGCCGAGCCGCCGTAGGCGGGCGAGGTGCCGACCGCGGCGCCCTTGAACTTGCCGCCTAAAATCGGCGGTTTGTATTTGCCGGTACCGACAATTGTGCCTTTTTTGAGGAAGGCCATACGGGCCGCTTCCGTAAAACTTAATTCAGCACCATCCGGCATATTCGGCCAGCCCCGGTGCTCTTTGCGGTAGTAGTCGCGAAATTTGGCGAAATCGAGTTTTTTGCGGCCCTTAACTTTGACGAAGCCATTTCTTATATCCAGATTTTTGACATCCATTTTCAGCTTGTCGGCGACGACTGCGAGAATCTGGGCCTTGACATTCTCGGCCGCGTCTTTGGTCGCATGGCCCGACATCAGCGTCTGACGCGAGGAGTAGGCGCCGAGATCAACCGAGTAGTCGGTATCCCCGGAATCAACCCGGACATCGGCCAGGGGTATGCCCAAGGTTTCAGCCGCGATCATGGCGACCATGGTGTTGGCGCCCTGGCCGATTTCGGCAATACCGCTGCGCAGGATCACTGTGCCGCCATCTTCCGCCACCTTGATCTCGGCGGTTGAATGAAAGGTGTCGGAGCGGTAGATCGGATAACCGGCTCCGGAGACAAAGAAACCACAGGCCATACCGATCCCTTTACCGTCCGGCAGTTTGCCCTTTTTCTTCTGCCATTTTGAGCCTTTTTTGACAGCGTTGACGCACTCTTTCATGCCCAGAGATGACATATCAAGAGCGTTACAGGTGGTGTCGCCGGTTTCCATCATGTTCATCATCCTGAGTTCAATCGGGTCGATTTTGAGCTCTTCGGCAATGATATCGAGCTGCTGCTCGAAACAGGCCCGGGCCGCGACCCCGCCATGGCCCCGCTGGGCCCCGCAGGCGGGTTTGTTGGTGTAGACCCGCATTCCGTCATATTTCATGTTCGGCAGGCGGTACGGGGCCCCTAAAAGTGAGCCGGCGTAGTAGACCGTGGCGATGCCGAATGAGCTGTAGGCGCCGCCGTCGAGGCGACAGGAATGGGCTAATGCCATGATCGTACCGTCTTTTTTGAAGCCGGTGGTCATCTCGTGATAAAACTGGTGCCGGGCCCGGGAGTGGAGGAAAACCTGTTCCCGGGAGTAGGTTATTTTAACCGGAGAGCCGGTTTTAATGGCAAGAAAACAGGCACTTAATTCCAGTGGTGTGGCTTCGCATTTGGGGCCGAAACCGCCGCCGACACAGGGGCGGACAACTCTAACCCGGCCGATCGGAATGCCGGTTACCATGGCCACCGTGCGCTGGACGTAGTGGGATACCTGGGTCGAGGTGTAGAGGGTCAGGCGGCCGTCATGATCATATTCGGCGACACAGGAGTGGGGTTCAATAAAGCCACCGTCCTGGCGTTTATTGACCAGTTTGTGGGTATGGATAAAGTCACACTCCTTAAAGGCGGCCGCGACATCTCCGAACTCCTGATGAACCTCGGCACTGATATTGCCGGGATAGTCGTCATGCAGCTGCGGGGCCTTGTCGGCTAAAGCTTCATCGATAGTTAATACCGCCGGCAACTCTTCATATTCAACCTTGATCAAATCCAGTGCCGCCTGGGCCGTGGCCGGATCGACGGCCGCCACGGCGGCAATCTCATCTCCGACATAACGAACTTTGTCATGAGCAAACAGGGTTTCATCATAACGGGCCGGAGAGACGCCGTATTTAGTTAAACCGACATCTTTCGCGGTGATAACGGCTTTGACACCGGGCAGACGTTCAGCCTTGCCGGTGTCAATACTGAGAATTCTGGCATGGGCCAGAGGGCTTTGGAGGATGGCGCCGTAGAGTTGTCCGGTACGGCTGAGATCATCGGCGTACTGGGCTTTGCCGGTGGCTTTGATGGCGGCATCAACCCGGGGAGCCCTGCTGTTTAAGACATCAAATTTTTTCTTCGGCATGATTAATTCTCCCCCTGACAATCGTCGGCGACGGCTTTAACGGCCTCAACAATTTTCTGATAACCGGTACAACGGCAGAGATTACCGGAGATGGCGGTACGGATATCCAACTCACAGGGATTGGGCTCTTCGTCCAACAGGGCCTTGGCCGAGAGGATCATGCCCGGGGTGCAGAAACCGCACTGAATCGCCCCTTTATCAATGAAAGAGGTCTGTAGTGGGTGTAGTTTATCACCGTCGGCCAGTCCTTCGATAGTGGTGAGTTTATGGCCGTCAACCTGGGCCGCGAGGATGAGGCAGGAGTTAACCGGCTCATCGTCGAGCAGTACGGTGCAGGCACCGCAGTCGCCTTCCCCGCAGCCGTATTTGGTGCCGGTCAGGCTCAGGTCCTCGCGTAACATGCTAAGCAGGGTCTGGTTGGGATCGACCAGCACCTCACAGGTTCTCCCGTTGAGTTGAAAAGTTATATGGCATTTTTTCATGGTCTTAAATCTCCTTTACAGATTCGCGGCTTCAAGAGCCCGGGTTAAGGCTCGTAAGGTAAGTTGTTCAACCATCAGGCGGCTGTAAACCGGGGAGGTTCTCAAGCCGCGGGGTTTTGCTTCCCGGGCGGCAATTTCAGCTGCCACGGCAAAGTTTTTTGCTGTGGCTTTGCGTCCGCATAGAGCGGCTCCGGCTTCCTGGGCCAGCATCGGGGTCGGGGCCACGGCGCCTAAAGCAATCCGGGCTCCTTGAATTGTCCGGCCGTCATCGGCTAAGGAGATGACCGCGGCGACACTGACAATCGAGCGTTCCAGAGCTTTGCGGACTCCGAGTTTTTCAAAAGCGCCGCCGCAGCCTTCCGGCAGCCGGGGCAGGACGATCATACTCATAATCTCTTCCGGCAGCATTACCTGTTCTCCCGGGCTGATAAAAAAGTCACTCAATAAAACCTCTCTCTGCTCGCCGATGCGCTGGAGCACGACACTGGCCTGCAGGGCCAGAAGCGGCGGTGCCATATCCGCGGCCGGCATGGCCGTGACCAGATTGCCGCCGATGGTGGCCAGGTTGCGGATCAGGGGTGATCCTACCTGAGATGCGGCCTGGGTCAGGGCCTGGCCCGCCGGTCCGAGGTCGGATAAGGCAATCTCCGCGGCCGTGGTGCGGGCACCGATAAAGAGGCCATCTCCATCACTTAAAAAACCTTTGATCTCGTCAACCCGGTTGAGGGCGACAACCTGAGTCGGGGTGACGGTTTTTTTCTTCAAGGCGATCAGCAGATCGGTGCCGCCGGCCAGAAGTTTGGCCCGGTCACCATAACCGGCCATCATTCGGCAGGCTTCATCCAGAGTCGCCGGTGCGTTATAATCAAACTTGGGTAACAGCATTAGCAGGTGCCTCCTAATCAATAATGGATATTTCGATATTATACTGCTGCAGCCAGATCGACAGCAGCCGGGTATTGGTTTCAATCTGTTGCCGGCGGCCGGCAATCCCGTCACTGCCGCTGTAGGGGGCACATTCGTAATAGTGCCAGCCCCGGTAGCCGCCGAAAGGGGTGCCGTCGTCGGGTTGGTTTAAGGCCTTGACCCCGCGGGCGAGCTTAAGGTCGACGGGGACCACAACATGATATTCGGAGCCGTCCGGGGCAATTCCCAGATAGCCCAGGTTGCCGCAGTTATCCGCCAGTGTGGCCCGGAAAACATCGCTTTTTCTGATGACCAGCGGAGCCCGCCCGGTTTTCTTATCGGGGCAGGACATGCAATAAATTCTCGACCACACGGTCGGCGAAAGCCTCATCCTCGAGATTAAGCTCAAAGGTTGCGATCGTGACCTGAGGGTTGTCAATCTTCTGCTTCAGTCTTTCGATAAAGAGATGGTCGGTTTCCGGCTCATAGATCGGGCTTTCAGGGCCGTCAATTGAACTCCAGCCTTTAAGCGGCAGCAGGATCTTAACCGGGCCGGCAGCGGCATTGAGTTTGCGGGCAAACTCGTCGGCCACCATAACGATCTCTTCCCCATTCAAACGCAGAAAGGTTCTCAACTTGTCGAGATCAAATTTCTTGCGTTGGTGATAGTCCGGTTTGTAGCGTGATTTTCGAGGACTCATCAGGTTGATACCGCTGGGGGCGATAATCTGGGGAATGCCGATCCTGCCGGCCGCTTCAAGACGGTTGGGACCGGCTGAACGCATACCGGCCAAAAGGTGTTCACCGACCCCGCCCGGAGCCAGATCGATAACCGCGTCAAAAAGGCCTTTGCCGATCATATCCTCCATCGCCCGATCACAGACCCCGGCAGCGGAGAAACCGATAACGTCATAGCCTTGAGCTTCGAGCCGGTAGCGCACCGCCGAGGCGCAGCCTTCACATATGCCGAACTGTGACATTGCAATCATTTTGCGGCTGCTGGTTTTGACTGTTGCATTGTCGATCATGTCGATATTTACCATGCCGGTAACCGCTCCCGCCGCCCGCTCGAGAACATTTTTCAGCAGCGGTGACAGGCCGGCAATCTCGATGACCGTATGAAAGAGCATGATATCGCCGGTGCCGATATAGCGGGTGGCAAGGCCGGGCAGGGCGGCGGTGGCTGAAACCATCACCTTGGGCAGGCCGAACGGCAGCGCCCGCATAACATCAGTCGCCATCAGCGAGCCGGTGGAGCCGCCGAGGCCGATAATCGCGTCAATCTTTTTTTCGGCCAGCAATTTTTCCGCAATATTTACAGCCCCTTTAATCATGGTGGCGGTAATCTTGGAACGTTCGCGCGATTGGTTGATTTCAGCAATCGAACTGCCGCCGCTGGTTGCAACCTCGGCCGCACTTATAGCGGGAGATCCCAGGCTGTGGGCGGCCATCGAGATATCCATCAGCAGGGCTGTGCAGCCGTCAACCCTGTTGATGGCCGCTTCGAGGTATTCAGTCTCAATATTTTTCGTGTCTAAAGTTGAAATCAGGAGAATGTTTTTTGTCATATTAAACCTTTAGTTTTCAGATGTCAGCATGTCCGCGATCATTACTTTCAAAGTTTCCTTGTTGACTTTGCCGGAGTCACCGACAGCCGGGAATTCGGGGACGATCTCGAGTCTTTCCGGAAGCTTGTAGTTGGCAATCTTCTTCTCTTTGAGAAAGCTTACCATCTCATCAAACTCCAGAGAGCAACCTTTTTTCAGAATTGTGAAAGCACAGGCTTTTTCGCCGAATTTGTGATCCGGCATGGCAACCACGGCTACATTGGCAACGCTCGGATGTTCATTCAGCAGGCCTTCGATCTCGGCCGGATAGATATTCTGGCCGCCGCGGATAATCATATCCTTCTTGCGGCCCATGATCCAGAGACAGCCGCGATCATATTTGACCAGATCACCGGTGGTCGTCCAGCCGTTTTCCTTGAAGATCGTCATTGTGGTTTCAAGGTCGCGGTGGTAGCCGGCCGGAGCGTGGGGGCCCCGGAACCATAAGGCCCCGGCTTCGCCGTCAGCCACTTCGTTGCCGTCATCATCGAGCAATCTGATGACATTGCCGGGCAGGGCGCGGCCGACGGTCCGGCGTCTTAAGTCAACCGGATCGGATACCTTGCAGCCGGAAACCGAACCCACATCCTGGGTGCCGAGATCACTGGTGATGGCGCCGCCGAGGCGGCCTTCGGCCTCTTCCGCCAGCTGCGGCGAGAGGTAACCGCCGGCCGAACGGATAAAACGCAGACTTGAAAGATCATATTTTTCAACCTCTTTTTCAAGCATTTTAACCAGGTGGGTTGGAACCACGCCGATGGCAGTACATCTCTCTTCGGCAATCATCTTAAGGGCTACTTCAGGATCAAAATCCTCCAGCAGAACGACTTTGGCACCGACCAGAGGCGCGGCAAAGTAGGTCAGAGTGCCGCCGGCGCCGCCGGCATGCGGAGCGATGGCAAAGGTGATGTCATCAGAGGTCAGATCCCAGAGATCGACCCGGGATTTAGAGGTGCAGAGCCTTGAGGCAATCGGCCATTCGACGAGTTTGGGAATCCCGGTAGTGCCGGTGGTGGAGGTTAAAAGGCAGACATTGTGGCAGGGGTCGAAACGCCGGTCCTGATAATCTTTCTCAGGCAGAGCTTTAAGTTCGTTGGCGGCTTTTATCAGGGAAAAGACATCATTGCCGAGGCCTACCGGAACCTCTTCATCCAGGAGGTAGAAATTCTTGATGCAGTTATGTTTTTTATTGAGTTCGCGGAACATATTCAGGTAGTTGAAATTACGGTATTCAAAAGGGCAGACCACGGCTTCCGCCTGGGTGCGGCCGAGCATATAGTCGAGCTCTTTTTCGCGCAGGTAAGGGTAGGCAACCAGAGCGATGAGACCGGCTCTCTCGGCCGCAATCCGGGCCAGGAAACCAAAGGCCGTATTCGGTACCTGAATGATAATCCGGGCGTGCTGCGGAATTCCCTGAGAAATAAAATGCGCCGCAATCGAATTTACCAGCGGCAGGGCCTGGCCCCAGGTTATCCGATATTGTGAATCAACCAGGGCTTCCCGATCGGTCAGTTTTTCGGCGTTACTCCGCCAGAAATCATAGAAGGTTTCATCGGTCCAGTGGCCGTCCGCCTTAAATTCACTGATCATTTCATCTGTATATCTGATTACGCGCATTTTCCCCTCTCTTTGTTCAGTTTAGGTTTGCTGTTAAAAAAAACTTATCGGACCCCTTTATTCTGATTATCCGATATATGTGTTTTTTTATGTTCGTATCCATCCGTATTGAGACATATTCGAGCCGGATTTTTGGCAAAAAAAGGGATGAAAGCCGCTCCTCTTCATGAAAAAGCGCAGTCAGCTGACATCCCCGTGCTAAACAAGGTCGGTTCTAAATCAAGATTACATCAAATTGTGTCGGTTGATTTAGAAACAGTAGACAATATTAAACCAGACGTTTTGACCTTCGGTTTTATTTTCAGCTTCAAACTCGAACTGGGTTCTAAGTGTGAAAAACATATTCTTGTAGTTGTACCAGATGCCGGGGCCGACGGCGTAGACTTGACTGTGGTTGCCTTCGTCGTCTTTAAGCAGACTCTGTACCGGTGGCGGCAGAGTGCTGTCGATATCGTAGTCGTCATCGCTGGTCTGCCAGTAGCAGTAGCCGTTGAGACCGACGCGGAAACTTTTGTTGAAAGCGTAGGAGACCGAATAATCAAAATGGAACTCATCACCCGGGGTGCGGTCAACGTTAAAACCGTAAACGGTTGGGCAGTCATCCTGTTTAGTGTTGAAATCATACATACACTTAATCGAGAATTCCCAAGACGGAGTCGGCATATAGGTGACCGCAAAAACCGGCTCGAAAGTCCAGAAATTGTGGCCGACGCCGGCCATATTGCCTTTATCATCACCGGTCGGGATATAGATGTCGGGCAGGGACAGTACGGTGTGGAGTTTGCCTTCAAGAAAATGGTGCGCCAGAATGAAAGGACTGTAAATGATATAAGGTACCCCGGTATCATCATAACTGTCTTTGTGCTTGGGGCCCGCCGGCACTCCGCTCTTGAAATCGAGGCTGACATCGAGGATGGGCAGGAAAACATGCTGGCCGTAACTGCCGCCTAAAATCTCTTTTTTACTGATCCAGATAAGCCGCATAACCTCAGCCCAGACGGTAAGGTCGTCAAAAGCGTCAATATCATCGCCGTGATCATCCTTCAGATCGTTGGCATGGTAGTAGTAGACGTAGTTTTTGAAATAGAGTCCCGGCGGTGGTGCGGCTCCAACCATAAAGGATTCAGCTCCGTTCGGATAACTGCCGCCGCCTCCGGCTTTAACCACCGATGGGCTAATCAGTAAAAATGCGATCAGCAACATTCCCAGTGTAATCAATCCTCTCCTTAAACTACGCTCCATCTTAAGCCTCCTCGCTCTTCCAACGGGTGAAAAGATTATGTTCTATGCCGAAATTATCCAGCACCTTGCCGACGGTCTGGTTGATGATATCGTCGATGGTTTTCGGTTTATGGTAAAAAGATGGCATCGGCGGCAGCAGAGTGGCGCCATATTGAGTAACTCTGGTCATTAGTTCAAGGTGCCCTAAGTGCAACGGAGTTTCGCGCAGGACAATGATCAGTTTGCGTCGTTCCTTGAGGCAGACGTCAGCGGCCCGGACCAGGAGATTGTCGTTGTAGGAGTTGGCAATGCCGGAAAGTGATTTAATTGAACAGGGTGCGACAATCATGCCCTCCGTCAGAAATGAGCCGCTGGAGATCGCGGCCCCGAGGTTTTTGATAGGATGAACAGTATCCGCCAGTTCCAGAACCTTCTCCGGATCACGGCCATCTTCATGTTGAATGATCTCTTTGGCGATATCCGAGATTACGAGATGGGTTTCAATCCCCGGATACTCCTTCAGGACTTCCAGTAGCCGGACTCCGTAAATAGTGCCGGAAGCGCCGGAGATGCCGATTATGATCTTTCTTTTATTCATTATTGTAGAAAAATTGCAATAAATTTATAGTTGATTGATGAAAATCACGATTTTTTCAGTGAGACCCTTCCAGAGATCATGCAATATTTTGAGATCTTCAGCCGCCAGGTCATCATAATGAACCCCGGCGATAACCACGGTGTTGCGGTTGGTGGCCGCTGCCAGTTTTTCACTGATATCTTTTACCAGGATATCCTCTTTGTGCCCTGGTTGTGTCAAAATTGATGAAGTTGCACTGAGCTTATCCTGATCAAGCAGACTCGGGCGCGGAACCGCCAGGCCGACTGCGCCGATATGATCCCGGCCTCCGGTGACGATAACAATTATATCACTGTTGTCGAGAGCAATAATGGTTCCTTTAATCGAAAAACCATTATTGCTCTCGCTGACTATTGTTTCAATCTTCTGCATACATTAAATTAGGCCGGAGTTAGCCCCGGTGCGAGAATGTTACCTCCGGCCATGTAAATTAGAGACCGTAGCTCTCCCAGTTATTCCGAACCTTTTTCTCCATTTCCGGATCAAGGAAGATCTCCATCGGTTTCCGTTCCCACTCATACGGGGTACAGGCATCGATTATAATCCGGGAGACAATGTCACGTTCACTGAGGTGGAGGGCCGGATCGAGCGGGGTCGAGCGGCCGCGTTTAATGATCTGGGTATCACGTTTGGGGTCGTAGCGGACCGACATCGCCCACATGACTTTGTTCCAGTCATCGGCCGGGATATCCTCGTCGACTACAATCACTCCTTTCATGCCGTAATGGCCCGTAGTTGAACCGAAAACCGCATCGGCAATATGATTCGGGTGGCCCGGATACATCTGCTTGACTGAGACGATGGCCCAGAAGCGTCCGGTTGAAGCGGCCGGGATGTAGACCGACTGGATGCCGGGAACCCGGGCGGTTTCAAGGTCGGTCCACAGGGTCGCAGTCCGGTTTAACGACTGAATCATGTGGGTGTCAGTGATTGGTTTGCCAACCGTGGTCGACCAGAGAATATAGTTGTTGCGATGGTAGACGCGCTGGACATCGAGCCACGGTTTCGGCCACTCATCACTCTTCTTGCCGGAGTAGTAACCGGTGTACTCCCCGAAAGGCCCTTCCTGACGCCAGTTTTCAGGGTTGGGGTCAACCTCGCCCTCAAGTACGATTTCGGCGTTGGCCATAAAGGGCAGGCCGCTGAATTCGCTTTCAATAATTTCAATCGGGCCTTCCCGCAGAGCTCCCATGATTTCATATTCACTGGTTTCAGCTGAAACCAGGGTTGAACCGGTGAGAAAACCGAGCGGGTCACCACCGATAACCAGGAGGGCGGACATTTTTTTGCCCATTTTCTGATATTTTTTCATCATAAAATCGGCGTGTTTTCCCTTGATGATCTGAATACCGGCACTTTTTTCATCAAGAATCTGCATCCGGTAGGTACCGAGATTAACCCAGCCTGATTCCGGATCCCGGGTTACCAGGGTTGCCGCCGTACCGATAAAACGGCCGCCGTCCTGAGGATACATCATCGGTACCGGAAAATCGAAAAGATTAACCTTATCCCGTTCGATAATATTTTCGAGAATTGGGCCGTCTTTAACGACTACCGGGTCATAGGTCTTTTTTATCGCCAATTCCATCCAGTGACGTGACATATCACACATTGAAGTCCCAAGCGGCAGACCTAAGGCGATGGCGAAATTTTCCGGAGTCGAATAGGCCCCGGTCAAGACTGAATTTTTGTAACCTTTGACATTCTCGAACAACAGGGCGCCGCCGCCTTTCTCTTCGTTGACCTTGGAGATATGGGACAGTTCCAGATTCCAGTCAACCTCTTTTTTAACCCGTTTTAATTTGCCGGCAGCTTCACATTTGGCGATATACTCTCTTAAATCCATTTTTTACCTCGTCAATTTTGGCTCCCTGAACATCATCAAGGAGTCTTTATGGTTGATGCCGGATTCCGTTGCCTTAAATCTAAAAGCAGTTAGAACCGACCGTTTTAAGCAGTCTCGATGTGGGGCCAGAATTTAATTCCGTCCCCGGTAACGGTAAGCGGAGCGGCGTTCGCACCATTTGTTGCGGTTTTAAGCTTGCAAACCGAATGATTGCAGGTTATCTCAGCTGAATTTAACTCCTTTTATCAACTGATTTAAGATCATATTCATGGCGTCGGCCGGTTCGGTGGTCTTTTTTTCCGCTTTTTTCTTGTTCCAGATCGATTCCGGCCGCACCTGGAGAATAATTATATTGTCGGGGAATTTGAGATCGGCATCGATGCCGAATTCGATATCGTAGGCCTTGCCGTAATACTTTTCAATCTGTTTTGAGGTGATACAGAGCTGCCTCAGCTCTTCCGGAGTCAGGGCCTGGGCCTGGCGTCGGGCCTCATCAACCTCCTGCTCAATAATGTCGCTGCTGCCGGTCCGGTAGACACACTCAACCTCTTTGCTGCCTTTGTGGATCTTTACCGGGTCAAGCGTGATCTTATCGATCAGATAGGTGTCCGGGGTGACAAGACCGCTGACCACCGCTTCACCGAGACCGTAGCTGGCATCAATCGAGATTTTTGAGGGATCGCCGTTCAAGGGGTTGATCGTGAAGATAACCCCGGAAACCCTGGAATTGACCATCTTGGGGATACCGACTCCGATATTAAAGAGGACACCGAGTTCGCGATTTATGCGATAGGTCAGGGCTTCAACGCAATAGGAGCTGGCCCAGCACTTACGGATATAGTCGATCAGGTCTTTATCACCCCTGATGTTGAGGTAGGTCTCCATCTGACCCGGCATACTTACGGCTCCGCTCGAACGGACTGCCACCGGCAGGTTAGTGACGTCGCATATTTCACAGAGTTTGTGGTAATCGTTAAGGATATGTTCTTCCAGAGCCTTGGGCAGCGGCGCTTTTTCGATCGCGGCCATGGCAAACTGGCTGAGTTTAGCGATGTTCTCAGGAGTCGTTTCCCGGCACTCATTGGCGATCAACTCTTCCAGATCAGCTTTAACCCCGGACTCCCGGATAAAGATATCGTTAGCATGGATGGTGATCGCAAAGCCGGGACTGATGGGGATGCCGGCTTTCAGCATTTCACCGAGATTTGCATTTTTTTTGCCGACTAGGGGGAAGTTTTCCCCTTTCAACTCGGTGTACCAGAGGGTTAGTTTTTCTTCTAAGTTGGCCATGTTACTTCCTGAACTTTTTACGAATTCATTATGGTTGCAATTCGGTTTTTTCGGACACGGCAGAATTATGGAATCAGTTTTCTGCCGTGTCCGGTTTATGTGAACCGGTTATTTTATGATATTTACCAAACCACTATCACCATCGATTTTGATAATGTCACCGGTTTTGATGACCGAGGTACCGTTGCCGGTGCCGACAACCGTCGGCAGGCCGTATTCGCGGCAGACAATGGCGGCGTGACACATCGGACCGCCGACATCAGTGATTGCGCCGGCAATCTTGGTGAAGGCCGGGGCCCAGCTCGGTGAGGTGGTCGGAGCAACTAGGATCTCTCCGGCCTGTAACAGGGCCAGATCCTCAACCTTCTTAATGACCCGGGCTTTCCCTTCAACCACGCCGCTCGAGCCCGGTGAGCCGAAGAGTTCAGTGACATCACCGCCCGCAACATCAAGACTGCTGAGCCATCTCTTTAAGACGTCCGTGGTGACTCCCCAGAGAACAATCGAGAAAGGTTCGGTCACAACTTCCGGCGGCACGCCCAGAGCCGGCGGCGGAGTCCACTCGCGGAACTTGGCCATTACGCCTTTGCGCCACTCGATCTCCTGAGGCCATTTGTTACGGCCCGCCGGAACAATCCCGGTCGCCCAGGCGCGAACCATATCATCAATCAAGACCTTGATATCGAAACGGTTCAGATACCAGATATCTTCAACATCGTTGATCATGCCGCCGTCAACCAGGACGGCGGAGAGATCGCGCATTTTGTTCCAGAAAACTGAATGGAACCAGTGTTCAACATAGAAGAGGTGGTTTTCGACATAAGGAAAAACCTTGCGGGCAATGCCCAAAGCTTCTTCGAAAGCTTTGCGGTCATCAGCATTCTGGAAAAGATCGAGGTAGCCTTCGACGATACGGTCGCGTTCTTCGATCAGTTTTTCCGTCGGGCGGCTCGGGTCTTTGCCCGCCTGCAGAGCTTCGATGTGCATCTTGATACTGGCCAGCGGCACGTCAAGATCATCGTTCCAGGATTTGTTGTGGTGGAACCAGCCGGTGCCGGTCGAGATATGGAACCAGGGATAGCGGGCTTCTTCGAAAGCCGCCAGCCATTTTTGCCCGGCATCAGAGCCTTCGAGTTCCTGTTTCAGGGCGGCGAAGCTGGTCTGGCCGTTAAGGTCCGATTCCAGTTTGAGTTCCAGAGCCAGTTTTGCCAGTTTAATCAACTCACTGTCCGGCCGATACATAACGACGTCAATGCCGGAGACCATCTTGGTCAGGGTTGCCATCGGAATGTCCGGGAAGAACTGGTTGGCGGTATTGATAAAGGTGACGTAGGCGGCATAGCCCAGATTGAGCATCTCGAAATGGTACTGCCAGACCTTGAAACCCATATTGATAAGTTCGTCATATTTGACGCAGAGATCGTAGCCGCTGCCCATGCCGCGATGCTCAAAAACAACACTTTCATCTTCCATCTCGGGCAGATTCTTGAACTCAACTGCTTCAAGTTCCTCAATCAGAACCTTGGTTTTTTCAACCCAGTCACCGTAGATCTTATCCCAGTTCTGGTAATAGTAACCGGCCCGTTTCATAAACAGCGGAATCCGGGATTCAATCTCTTTCGGGTCGGCGATGCCGATAGGAGTGATGTAGACATGGCCGTTGACGATACGGTGATCAATCCCTTTGGCCGGCGGCACCATAAAAATTCGGGAGTTGTACTGGGAGAGCGCCAGATACCAGGCCTCGTCCCAGATCAGGTCAAAGGGGCAGTGAGGTTCCGGGTAGTGGAGGCCGTCATAATACCAGAGCTGGCTGCTCTCGTATTCATTACGCTCCTTATCATCAGTTGAAAACTGATAATAATAAGGGTACATCCTTTCCCATCCTTCGGTTCCTTCAATTTGCGGAACATCATGTGGATCCAAAAACTGCTTAGCCATAGTTTTCCCCTCCCTAAGGTGATAAGTTTCTATTATGAATTCAACCTGAGGATCAGGCTCTATTCATCTGAGCTTAAAATTCTGGTTGTGTTGTGCACCTCATTAATAACGATAAAGTAAAAGATTTACGGCTGTTTACAGGGTTACCCAGCGGGGTTTATCGAATCTTTCCGTTGACCTTAAGAGGCGGCTGGAATAATCAATTATCAACTCTTTCTTGATCAGTTTTTCCAGGGTCCTGAACTGTTGGTTGTTGAGCAGGCGAGCGACATCTATGGGGTCTTTGAAAGTCATTTCCAGCAGGTAATCACCCCGGCCGCCGTAGAGCATGTGCCACTCCTGAGTCAGTTCGACAAAGTCAAGTTTTTCAATGACGGTTGCGACCTGTTCCAGAGTCCTTTTGTAGCCATCTTTTTTGTTCGGTCTGACATTGTAGTAGTGGTTCCATTTCCAGACACCTTCCTGGATGACGTAGGGTTCGGTGCTGACTCTTCCGGTTGAAAAACCTAAAGCCGAGGTCCGATTGCTGATATATGAATTGAGTTCATTGGTGATCTGTCGGTACTTGTCTGAAATCACGATTTCGTTAATCAGGTTGATATTTTCGGCACTGAATACGGCGACTGTGGTGGGGCCGGGGCCGATTTCGACATAATATCCGCCGACAATTTTAAGCCCTAACGACGTGATCATGGGATTATAGCTTTCAGTGATGAAAGTAAGATATTCATCTTCTTTATCTCGCTGGACATTCCACTGTTGTGTATAGAGTACATTCATTTTACCACCTCGGTATCATTAATGATTTGACTGTTTCTCGTTGAGCATGTATAAAACAGTTCTATTGGCGCTGTGTTATGACAATTTGAAAATCCACTCTGCCATAGAATACTATTTTTATCAAACCATTTAATCTGATGTATGCTATAAGTATTTATTATATGTTTTGTTGCGTTATACTACGTTGAAATCTTTGTAAACAGTTGATTATTTTAGTTTATGCCTATTCTAAAGGACAATCTCAAACAACTTTATTATTTTTACGAATCAGTTCGTAACGGTAATATGTCGCTAGCGTCAAAAAAACTTTTTATTTCGCAGCCGGCAGTCTCAATGCAGATCAAAAAACTGGAGAGCTGCTGCGGTGTAAAGTTGTTTGATGAGGGTCATGGAAAGAAGATCCGACCGACCTCGGAAGGTGAAAAACTCTATGGTTATCTGGATAAAATCTTCAAACTGCTGGATAAGGCTGAAGCTGAATTAAAAAGGATGGAGGCAGCCAAACAGACCAATATTACTATCGGCACAACGCCTACCTATGGTAAATTCATCCTTCCTTATATCTTTGAAAATTTTGCCAGTTGTTATCCGCAATGCCATATTAAAGTTAAGTCGGAAAGCTCCATTTCCCTGCTTGACAGTCTGAAACGGGATAAAGTCGATATCGTGGTCATGGCCCTCTGGAAAAAGCTCTCTTTAAGGGATTTTCAGGTTCATCATCTCGAACATGAAGAGGTGCTTCTGCTTTCAGCTCCGGATCATCCTTTACAGTGTCGGGGGCGGATCCCGTTAAAGGATCTGGAGAATGAGAAATTTATTATGCGGGATGAACAGTCGGGAACCCGTAAATATATAGTTAGAGAATTGAAGAAAAAAGGGGTCGCCCTGCAGGTTGATATCGAATGTGAAAGTCCGGATCTGGTTAAGGAATTAATTATCGAGGGAAAAGGGATAGGTTTTCTGACGCGAACCAAGGTTCACAGAGAACTGGCCCGGGGGCTGCTTAAAAAAGTGGATCTAGGCCGCCACCAGTTTTATCTGGATATCGCCATCGTTTTAAGTAAACATAAAAGTTTAAGGCCGGAGATCCATGATTTTGTTGATTGCATTTTTGCGACCAAACATCACCTTAAAATCGTATCGTAAAGGCTCCACGTCCGAGAAGTCAAATACTCTGATGTTGTAATACTGTATCAAATTTGCTTTGTTATTGACAGCCTTAATGATATGGTTTACTTATTAGAAGCGAGGTTGCGTTGAAAGTGACACGTATCCTTTTTTATTTGCTTCCCGGGAAATAATTTTTTAACAGGAACTTTGGTATGAGTAATAATATTCACCTGAAAATTCTGGGGGATTTTGGGCCTTTTTCGAGAGAGGGACGCTGTATCAGTTATGAAGTCGATGTTGCTGGAGAGAATTATTTGGTTGATTGCGGTGCCCCTTTGTTTAAGCAGCTGGGGGGGCACCACCTGAAAGAGGTCAGTGGGCTTTTTATTACCCATTGTCACGATGATCATAAACGTTGGTTTACTGATTTGGCTCTGTTTCATCGTTATGCCAAGGATTTCCAGCACAGACTTACCCTGTTTACTACCGAAAACATAAATGATGAGCTGAAAGAATCTTCATCATCGGCTCTGAGTAATACCCTGACAAACTGTCGGAAGAGTGTCTACGGGGTAAAATACGAAGAGTATATTGACTTTCAAATGATTGGTCCACGGCCGCTTTATCGGATTATCTCAAAACATGAGGGAGAGGGGCGTCGGCAACTTTATATAGTCGATCAGCAGGCAAATATCATCGGACCGGATCAGGCCAAAATTGTGATTAATCCGGAGACCGGCAGAGCCCGAATGCTTTTTAATGATCCGTCATCAGGCGAGTGGGTCGATCCGGAACTTTTTTACACTTTCTCGGATACCAACTTCTATGAAGCTGAGCAAAATGTTGTACTTGGTAAAAACAATTCAACGATTGAAGCGATTAAGGCTCCGGTCTGGCATGGTATTCTGGGAATTGGTATAAAGATCAGATCCGGCGGTGAAACCCTGGTTTTCAGTTCTGATACCGTTCATGACTGTGATTTGTGGGCAGAGTTGCATCAGGAAAAACGGGAGATGGATTTTACTGAATTAAGCCGTTCTGAATTTGATGAAAGCAGAGTAATCTATGGAGATATTAACCACTATATCGAGCGGGTCTGGAGTCTGAAACGATATCAGGAAGCGGTTACCTCTTTTAGCAATGCTGCAGTGGTGCACGATATTTCCGTAAATAACAGTATTGTTCATACTGACTATGAGAAACTCAACAAGACCTCGCTGGACAAAAAACATACAATCCTGGTTCACAGTCCCGACCGTTGCACTTCCGAATGGGTTCTCTCATCTGCCGACAAAGAATTTGTGATTCGAAATAATACTTTTATGGAAAAGGTGGGCGAACAACTTCTGCCCTTTAATGCTGATATCTACCATCGTGAGGAAGGCCGGTATTTCGTCGGTTATAAGAGTAAAAAAGGAAAATATACGGTCTATGAAAAAAATGGGCTTTTAAGTCTTTCCAATGCCTACAATTTTAATGGTCGGCCATATTTTAAAGTCGATCTTTATGAAGATATCAACGGCCGCTATTTTGATAAACTGGAGGATGAAAACAGTGCCTATATCTTCCGGGAGGATGGCCGGGCAGAGTTGGTTCGTTACACACAAAACGGCAGCCATGGGGTCATCCTGGGAGCTGGTAAACGGGCCCAGTTGTCGGCTTCACGAAATCAGGGCAGCGATTGATAAAGGCGGGCCAGAAAACAGACTGCGTGCTGAGTTGAATCGACCCGGATCCAGGCGCGGGTGAGTTTGAAGCGGAAGCTGCCACAGCTTTTCTGTGGATAGAGGTGGGCAAACGTCGATTGTGGAGTCTGACGCAGGTACATAATGCCGTAGGCTGAGATAAGCATGTTTTTCATAATCTGCCGGGCGCGTTTATCGTCTTTTAAGTATTGAGCCAGCCGGTAAGCGGCCATAACCCCCTCACCGCGGGAAGCATCGTGATAAACATGATCACCGTATTTATAATAGAAGCCTCCCGGATAATCGGGATAAAGTGAGTTTGCCGCTTTATACATATGGCTTGCCAGCGCATCCGTATCCCTGAAAACAAAATCGATATAGGCTGCCTTTTTACAGCCCGGCACTTTGACCCACTCCTCGATAGCCTGCATCAGCCAGGCATCAGCCGGCAGAGCGGGAAAGAGATCGGCATATTTCTGCGGTCTTACCTCTACTAAAAAATCCAGCGCCTTCCGGCTTTTCCGGAGAATCTCCAACCTTAATTTTTCATCTTTATTCTCAATATATCGATAATAGAGCGCCAGCCCCAATAAAGCCTCTCCCGGATAGTAGAAAGAGAAAAGTTCTTTTTTGATGTCAGCTTGTGGGTTGATGAGCGGTTTTCCCTGGTTATATTTAGGGTGAATATAGTAGCCGATCATCTCCCCATCTTTATCGATGCGGGAAAGGATGTGACGCACCAGGCCGGTCATCGCTTTCGCGAAACAGTTATCGCCACTCAATAATGTATATTTGACCAGAGCCACAAGACCGACTCCGGCACCGCCCAATTTTGATTTGTGATTAAAAAAGGGAAAACAAGCGTAATCTTTTGTCTCGGTTTGGGTGATGAAAGTGGACTGCAGGTATTCCAAGGATTTTTTTGCGGCCTTAAGGTATTTTATTTCCCCGGTCAGTTCATAACCCCACAAAAGAGCTATAGTTCCGCCGCTATGTCTTAAGATATTGTAGTAGAGCGGGCTCTGCTGCCGGGGGTGGATAAAATCAACCCGGCTGTCTTTGATACCGTCGTAATAGTAGAGAAAACGACCATCATCATACATGTTGTCGTACAGCCAATCGACACCATTTATTGTACTGGCGTAAAGCTCTTTTTTATTGGGCGGAGGCAACATCGGTGCGCCCCGGTAGAGCGGCAGAACGGTAGTTTTGTAACTGATCCAGGCTCTACTGGTGAGCAATTTACATTTTATCGGGGTTTTAAGCAGCAATTTGATTCGTTCACTTTTTCTGGTCGTTTGCGGCGCAATCCCTGATTTTTTGGCGATAAAATTGAGAAGTTGTTTAACCGACATAATACTGTGCATAATTGCATCGGTCGGCATGAAATAACGGGTGATACCCGCGCAAGAGTATTTGAGCCCGGTAATCCCGGGCTCAAAACGATTGCCATGAAGTGTATTGCCATCAAGTTTTTTGAGATCGCCCTCTTTTTCTGCAGTTACAATTTCAAAAAGGATGCGGCACTTATCGGGGTCGGAGACATTAAATTCAGTAAAACGGGGCCGGCTTTTAACCTGTGCAATAACCCGCTTAAGAGTCTTGGCGAGATCTTTTCGCCGGGCCCCCCAGCGCAGAGGTTGGTTGCCGGATTGAAGAAGAGTGATATAAATTTGTGCTATTTCAGGTTGGAAACTAAAGTTAAGGTTTTGCGGCAGCGGCGCCAGATTTTTGCCGGACAAAGCCCGGCGGATAACACGAAAAAGTTCTTTTTCCGCCGTTCCCGCTTCTTTGAAATTATTTTGGAATTGGTTCGTAAGAGGATGGGGACGATCAGCTGCCGCCCGGGCCGCAGCGACCGGCAACAAACCGGCAACCAGAAAAAAAATTAACCAAAAAAATCTGCTGCGGTTGCCGGTTTCAGCCATTAATCAGGTCTGCTCAAATTGAACTTTCTCTATATTTAATACAGGGAGTCCAGGTTCCGAGCGGTCGTTTACAACCTTTGCAGGTGTTCAACCCCTGACGCTGTTTACAGTAGCTGGTAACAACATAATCGAAGATTTTTGCGTTACGTATGGCGAAGGCAATCTCCTCCGCCAGGATTTTAACCGCAAGATGCTCCTCTTCGGAAAATTTTTCACCTTCAAGCTTGTTCAAAATTTCCAGAACCCCAACCTGCTCTTCACCGGCGATCAAGGGAATGGCCATCATATTTCTGCTGGTGAATTTTGATTTTTCATCCATGCCCTTATGAAAACGCGGGTCTTCGGCAAGGTTGTTGATCAACTCCGACTCGCCGGATTGGAGAACTGCGCCGGCAATGCCTTGACCGGCAGGAAGCTTTGCTGTCATTAAAGCCTGCTTGGCAGAGCCTTCAACCTGGTAGAAAGTGAAATATTCTTTCTGCTCATCCAACAACAGGATTGATGCTGCTTCGGCTGAAAACATATCCATACAACAGTAAAGAGTGGCCTCAAGCATATCGTGGAGGTCGATCTCCTGGGCCAGTAGAGAGCTTATCGACATGTAGGTATTTAAGAATTCTAGCTGTTTTTTATCCTCCTGCTGAGTTGTAATGTTGGATATTACACTAGCGAGAACAGTCAGGAAATGACCCCACAATCTGATTGTCAGAATAGGCTTCTCTGCTTTTAATTCAAGCCCCAGCAATCCGACACAGGTTGTATTTTGCCATAGCGGGAAAATTGTAAAGGAGTCTATTGTTGCTGGTTGGTTATCGTTGTTTGCCGGTTGAATTGCGGTCAGGCGAGTGAGTTCTTTTAAGCACTCTTGCCGGATTTTAGAGCTGTTGCTTGAGCCGATGCCGGTACTGAAAAAATGGTCGCTTGGATTCTCTGATTCAGCGACATAAAAAAATAACGAACCCCCACCCAGGTTACCTATCAAAGAGGACTTGAGTTTATCTTTAAGCTCAGGGAAGCTCTTTGCGGAGATAACCTTTTCAGTTATTTCAATTATTGCCAACTCTTCTGCGGCATAATTTTTTTCATTATTTTCGGTCATTAGACACCTCCCCGGCATGGCCTAAACCAAAAAAGTACAAGCACAAAAATTAGCACAGAATATAGAGGAAATCTTTAATCCAGAATCTCATCATTCCGGGCTGATTTTTTATAAATGCCTGTGAGTTGTAAACAGAGTAAGCAGTTTTTGGTAATCATAATTAGCGCGTTTGGGGTTATCTTTGCAGTAGAGTTTATAGATTTCGCGGATTCTCTGGGTCTGGGTCTGAACTATTGACAGAGCAAAATCCGGTTTTTGACTTACAAGATGGAGAAATTTGTCATGATCCAAAACAATCAGAGTGGTATTTTTTTTGATGGCGGTAGCTTTTGCAACCCGGGGTTCCTCATCAACCAGAGACATTTCACCAAAAAAATCTCCCTCTTTGAGAATCGCCAGTTCAAGTTCTTCTCCGGATTTATCGGAAGAAATCTTAACCTTCCCGGAAGAGATCACATACATCTCATTTCCCTGGCTGTTCTCTTCAAAAATTACCTCTGATTCTTTGTAGGTTCTAGTGAATCCTTCAGGTAAATCGAGTTTCATTAATCAATGCCTCCTCAAGCTAAAATTTCAGGGTTATAAATTTATATCAAAAATTGGTTAACTTATTTCTCTACTAGAGTATTTACACCATCCCAGTTTGCACCTGGCGGCGTGGTTAGGTAATTTTTACAGCGGCGGTTGAAAATATTGCGTAAACGTTCGGAAATTATCTGCGGCAGCTGCTCGAACTTATCTTTTGCCGCAGCAAAATCACCGGCAAAATAGATCTCTAAAGCTTCTTCATAAGCAGCGATCGCGGTTAAATGTTCACCCGTTACTAAAGCTTTATGGTTAACCAGTTCAAAGATAGTTACCGCCTCCTGGCGGCCGACAACCCGGATGCGATCAAGCTTGCAGAAGACAAACTCATCTTTATCAACCATTTCCCAAGTAGATGCACTAACGATAATCTGGACACCGTACTGTTTTGTTACCCCTTCCAGGCGCGATGTTAAATTCACATTATCACCTATAGCTGTATAACTCAAGCGGTTTTCCGAACCGATATTACCGATCCGCACCGGCCCGGTATGAATCCCGATGCCGACCTTTAAGAGTGGCATATTCTGCGTTTGCCAGATCTTATGCAGATCTTTGAGGCCCTCCCGCATAGCGAGGGCGGAGATCAGCGCATTCCGTGCATGTTTGTCATCGTAAAGCGGAGCATTCCAGAAAGCAAAGATAGCATCGCCGATAAATTTATCAACTGTGCCCCGATTACGCATCAGAATCTTTGTCATAACTGTCAGATACTGATTTAAGGAGCTGCAGACCGCCTCCGGTGACAACATCTCCGAGATCCGGCTGAAACTTCTGATATCAGAGAAAAGCGCAGTCAGAACCCGTTCTTCACCGCTTAAATTAATTTTGCCCGGGTTCTTTAATAGCTCTGCCACCAGATCCGGTGAAACATATTTGGAAAACGTTTTCCGGGTCTGCTGTCGAATCCGCTCTTCCTGAAAATAGTTCATAAAACTTAGCAGGCTGAAGAGCAAGGCACTGCATAGCAAGGGATAAACTGCGTCGAGATAGTAGCCGTGCCGACTGAAAAGCCAGTAGGAAAAGCCGCTGATAGCGGCCGCAGCGGTAATAAATACCAGGCCGCCGCGCAGGGCACCGACTGCCGGCACCAAAAGAATCAGGATTATGCTGATGACCAGCAGATAGCACAGTTCCGCTCCCCGGGCCCAGTCCGGTTGCCGGAGCCAGGAGCCGGTGAGAATCGTATTTAAGGTGTGGGCATGAACCTCGACTCCGGGAACAATCGTCGAAGTTGAGGTACTGACAATATCGACCAGGCCGGGTGCGGAGGCTCCGATCAGAACATAGGCGTCAGTAAATATCTGCCCGTCCACCTGGTTGTTCAAGATATCCATCGCTGAAATAAATCTAAAACTTCTTTCGGCGCCGCAGTAGTGGATATTTATCTGGCCATTGGCATCGGTGGGAATCTCATAATCGCCGCAACTGATGCCAGCGAGGCCGTTATTGGTGCAATAAAGTCGGTTCAAAGGCGTGCCGCTGCCGATTCTTAGCATCTCCAGAACCAGTGACGGGTAAATCTTTTTGGCATACTCCGTGACCAGGGGCACCCGGCGGATAATTCCATCGACATCCGGAAGAACATTGAAAAACCCGCTGCCGATAGCAGCAGTTTCAAGTTCATCAAGATTAAAGGCGGCGGCAGTCGCCTGAAACAGCCAGGGCGTGGGGTCGATTTCGCCGATCACCGCGAATCGGTTCGCCCGTTGGAAAGTTGGCGCGGCAATAATGTCAGCCGGCGAAAATATAAAGGGGAAACCGAGTACTACCGGATAGTTTATCAGGGTTCCGGCGAGCAGTTGATCATGGTCCGGGAGTTGTCGAAGTTGTTGTCGGCAGGCAGCCGAGAGCTTGCTATTATTTAAGGTCGCCGCAATCTGGCGGGGGGAGGAGCGATCAGGTTCGGCAAAGACAATATCGAGCCCAATCGCTAGTGGGTGATTTTCCCCGATCCGGTTAATGATTTCGGCCCAGAGCGATCTCGGCCAGGGCCATTGCCCGAGTTCGGCCAAACTCCGATCATCGATATCGACAATGATAATTGCTTGTTTGCCGCGATTTTTTCCCCCGGCTATTTTTTCATAGCTTTGCGGGGCCAGGTTTGCCCGGAGCATAACATCATAGGCTTTAAGGCGCAGATTTTCGATGAAACCGGGGTTCCAGAGACTAAGCCCAATCAATCCGGCAGCCCATAAAACTCCGATCAATCTGGCAATATAGCGCTTGGTCAAGACCATATCAGGAGGCTGTCCGAGAATAGAAATTTTTTCTCAGATTGAGGCATTTTTTGCAAATAAGCGCAGGCATACACCCAGTATTCCGAGCATTATTTTCAAAAAATAACGAAGAGCTGTGGAAAAAGAGCATTCTCGGGCAGCCTCCTAGTTACTTTATAACCAGGTTTTCAATAACTACCGGGCCGCCGCTGATTGTCAGGGTGCCATTGATCACGGAGACACCGGTCTGGGCGCTGAAATCACTGTTGAAACCGCCGCGAATTATCAGGGTTATGGGATAGTCACCGATCTCCAGATTTTCAAAATATTGACCGGCTCTTATGCGAATAACTAAAGGTTCATTGATATGTTGCAACAGGGCTCCGCTGATTGAATGGTAGGTGCCGTCTCCCTGGGGGTCGATAAGTGCCAGATATGCCGGATTGGGGTCTGTGGGGTTAAACCAGTTGCCATCAGTATCATGAATATCATCCCAATCGTGGCGAAATTCAAAAATATCGCGAAAACCGTCATGATCGAAATCACTACAGTGGTTGGCGGTTATAAGATCACCAAAGATATCTATCTCCCAAGCATCATCAATACCGTCGTTGTCGCTGTCATTTACGTCACCATTGCTATCCCAAACATAATTAGCGGTTATGGTGCCGGAGCCGAAGACCGGAGCCAGGGTGAAGCTGTAGGTCCCGGGGTGGTTGTCATCCTCTGCCAGAATGCCGGGCAGAGTACTGTCGAAGTTGTCAAGTTCCAGATGCCAGCCGTTATAAGGGGTTAAAATCAGAACCGGTGATTCGGAGATGCCGGCATTAAACGCTGATCCGGGGTCGATGTAGCCCCGGCCGTGGGTGATCGGCGTAATTTTATACTGGTGGCCGACCTCGGCATCATTCTGCCAGCGCACCGCCCGGACATAGGCGGGGGCACTTTTTTCAAGAAAAGTGATTCGGCCATCACCGAAATGGACGGTCCAAACGTAATTGCCGTAGTTGTTATATGTAGTCGAAGTCCAGTAGTCATAATCCGCAGTCCCGGGAAAGAAATTACTATTAATTGCAGTCGGGTTTTGGCCTGAATAGTCAACCAGAGATTGCAGCTCCTGAGTGTCCGGCAGATGCCAGTCAGTGTAGGCACTGTTCACCGGCAATGCCAGAGTTTCACAATATGTCAGCGCCGCTTCCCAATCCATTGTTGTGGCGACACTCTCCTGCTGCCACATCAGCCCGGTATGTGTGTCGCTGACTGTGCCGTCACCATTATCAATCAAAACGGCTCCGGCCCCGGAAGCCCAGAACAGCCCTAAAATCAAGCTGACTAAAAAAACTTTTCTCATAAAATATGCACCATCCCGGATAACATTTTTCTAACGTACCGCCCGCACATAACAGCGGGCCGATGTCAAACCATTACCAACATAACCGTAGCCAAAATAGATATGCCAGGCCCGGTTTTCATTGCTGGAAGCATAAGGCGTGGCCGACCAGTAAGCCGAGGCGGCGGTAAGAGGGAAAAATTCGCTATTAATTGCCGGTGAATTCCGGCCCCTATTTATTAAACCACTGATCTCGGTAACTGTCGGCATCCGCCAGTCGTTAAAACCGCCATAGAAGATTTTATTTAAGGCATTAATAAAATCTTCTGTATCCGTGAAGAGCCGAGGACTGCCGGGCTTATTTCCGTTGGTGTCAGGGTTACTGTCATACCAGGTATAGCGGTTATCGGCATCATTGGGGTTAACGTAATTTTCGCTACCATCGCCATTATGCTTAACCTCCCAGATAAGGCCGCTGATATTGTCACGTACCATAGCCCACTTGGCGGCTGAATCCGGAAGCTCACGACCGTCAGCCGCAAGTTTGGTATAGAACCGTTGATGTTGATAAGTTGCATCCTGACCATAAAAGGACTCTCCGATTGCCGGTTCCGGGATCGGGCCGGAGTTATTATAAAAATTGGTCTGGCCGGTATCCGGGAGATGGACTATCCCTAAAGAGCTGCACTCTTCATCAATATTGCCATCCAAATCATTATCCTTACCGTCACAAAGCTCCGGGGCCCCGGGATAGACACTGTTATCGTCATCAGCAGCATCACCGCTGGTCGCCGCCAATTCGCCCGCTGCATAAAATCCCGCCGGTCGAACACAGGACTGACTATTGGTTGTGCCATCGGAATAACCATCGCGGTCACCATCCCGATACCATATCTGTCCCGGATGTTCATTGCGGTCGCAATCATTACAATCACTGCCATTCGCCACATACCCATCCGGCGGCGTGCAATCCGTAAGCGATACCGCCGCATCACCGTAACCGTCACCGTCAACATCGCGGTAGAAGGTGGTTTCAACACAACAATCCTCATCAATTTCACCATTACAATTATTATCAATCCCATCACCGCAGATTTCGGTGGCTCCGGGGTTAATGGCGGCAACATTGTCATTACAGTCACCTGAATTTGCGGTTAATTCGCCGGCAACCTTGTACCCGGTTGGCCGAGCGCAAGAGGTTGTGTTAGTTGTCCCGTTCGAATAACCGTCATTATCAGCATCCATATACCAGGTTTGGCCCGGATGCTCGAGAGGATCGCTGTCGTTACAGTCGGTATTGTCGGTTACGTAACCATTGGGTGCGCTACTGGCTTGAGTTGAGTTGGCCGGGTCTCCGTAACCGTCACCATCACTGTCCAGATAATAAGTATTTGTCGATGACTGCCCGGTTCCGGTTAATGCGACCTCAACTTGGGCTTCATCCGGATCGTTACTATTAATCGTCAGAACCGCCGTTTTGCTCCCGGCTGAATCAGGTGAAAAAGTTACTGTCATCTGGCAGTTGTTTCCCGGTGTAATTGTTTGACCTGCACAGGAATCAACGCCCATACTGAAAAGGGTCGCATCAGTACCACTGATGGTAATCGAGGAAATCACTAGATCAGCATCGCCATCGTTGGCAATGGTCAAGTTCAATTCTGCATCGCTGACAATTTCAATGTCACCGAATGTGAGACTTGGTGGCGTGACTGAAATATCTGCATCATTCGTTGACCGTACAGTACGAACCGGGCGCACATAATAGTTATCAGTCTTATTGACGTCGACGTAGATGTTGCCAGCGTAGAATTTGACAATTATAGCCCACGAGATACCGAGGGCATTGGTAGTAGATGACCAGTAGTCTGAAGTAATATTTGGGAAATAGGTCATATTAATACTTGGACTAACACGGCTGTAATCAATCAACGATTGCAATTCAAATCGATCCGGCAGACGCCAGTCATCATATCCTCCAGTTGTGGGGAAAATTAAGTTTTCGCAATAAGCTAAAGCATTTTCCCAGTTCATGGGGTCGACTTCTGCCTGTTTCCACATGAGTCCGGTATTAGGATCAGTTACCGTACCATCATTATTATCGATCAATGGATTTAAGGTCTGGGATTGCTCAGAACGAACTGCACGAACATAGTAGCTAGTCGATTTATAGATGTAGCCGTCATGGCCGTCGTAAAAATGGACGCTCCACGCACTAATGGGATTGCCAGCGTAGCTAGTAGACGACCAGTAAACGGACGATAAAACCGTTTGTGGAAAGAAATCAATTGTGATGGTTGGTGGTTCAATCCGGTTCGAATCGGTTATCCTAGATAACTCTTTGATTGTTGGCATTCTCCAATCATCGTATCCCCCATAGTTGGCGGCATTCAAGGCATTGATAAAATCCTCCGTGTCGTTACCGTTGCCAGGGGTTCCTGCATTACTTCCATTGGTTGCCGGGTTGCTGTCATACCAAGTATATATATTATCAGCGTCATGGGGATTGCTGTAGTCTTCCGCATTATCTCTCGCTTGTTTAACTTCCCAGATCAAGCCCGTAACATTATCCCGTACCATAGCCCAGGAAATGGCTGTATCGGGCAGGTCATTGCCGGTCGCATCAAGTTTAGTGTATGATCGCTCCCGCGTATACTGAGTATCCTGGCCATAGAAATCCGCACCCGGTGCCGGGCAAGAGGCCATCAGGGAAGAATTGTCATAGCACTGTGTCTGTTCAGTATCGGGCAA
The DNA here is from genome assembly GCA_024763535.1 of Thermodesulfobacteriota bacterium. Classification (GTDB taxonomy): domain Bacteria; phylum Desulfobacterota; class Anaeroferrophillalia; order Anaeroferrophillales; family Tharpellaceae; genus Tharpella. The sequence goes on along the minus strand of JANTFH010000020.1, from coordinate 431 downwards.
GGGCTCAATCAATCGGCACTCTTCGTCGATTGCACCATCCTGATCATTATCCTTGCCGTCACAATATTCAGTCGCACCGGGATAGATGCTGGCATCTGTGTCGTCGATATCACCACTGGTTGCCGTTAGCTCGGAAGCAACTTTATATCCAACCGGCCGGGTACAGGAGGTTGTATTGGTTGTCCCGTCAGAATAACCGTCATTATCGGCATCTTTGTACCAGGTTTGGCCGGGGTGTTCGTTGGCGTCGTTGTCATTACAATCGGTGTTATCGGTTACGTAGCCGGAGGGTTGGCTGCAGGCTGTCTGAGAATCGTTAGGATCACCGTAGCCGTCGCCGTCGGCGTCGCGGTAATAAGTGGTGGTCACGCCTTCATCGATATTACCGTCGCAATTGTTGTCGACGCCGTCGCAGACTTCCGTAGCCCCGG
>JANTFH010000019.1 GCA_024763535.1 Thermodesulfobacteriota bacterium | reverse complement strand
GAAACTCAGATGATTGAGGTCAAAGAACGTGGCGAACAGGTTATTCGTCGAGACGTGCTGGTTCGGAAATATGGATTGAGTGAACGTCAAGGCAAGGCTCTCGGCTTTTTGCTGGAACATAAGCAACTGACCATTCAGGACTTTGAGAATCTTTGCCCTGATGTGAATCGACGTAGCCTGCAGCGTGACCTCAAGGGAATGCTGAATAAGGAGCTCATTTTAGAAATCGGCGCAGGACCAACAGATCCAACCCGCCATTATGCTTTATCCAAGCTATGACAAGCTGTGACACGGAGCTGTGACATTACTGTGACTACTTCTGTGACAGGATTTTTCAGACAGGGGTTGTAAAATTCACCGCCGGATATGTAAACGGGAATCGAACCCACGTCCGTTCTCTGTTTGCCCCCCAGATTCTCTGTTTTCTCTAGATGAAGTACCGAAGCTCGTCTGGTGGGGCAATCCCTGTTATATTATGGAGCCGCCTCAAGATTCCGATAGATTCAGCAGGAAACGCCATGCCGGCACAACCTCTATCTTCCCTGCATCTACCTTGATTTGGTCCTCTTCATTTCGCGTTACCACTGTACCGGACTTCAAGCCGTATTCCGCCATTGCCTCGGCCAGAGCCGCGATCTCCCGTTTCCTGGTTTGCGGGACGGCCATCGATTCACAGGCCTGAACCAGCAAGCGTGAGCGGTCTTGTAACTGTGCCAGGAAATCCACCTCCATACCGCCTTTTGTTTTACAGTACCAGATATCGGGAGTAACACGTCGAAGCGCAATGAACACCAGGTTCTCCAACAGATGCCCGGTGTTGACGAGAATACCGGACGCCACCGAGGTAACCATGGCGTGGTCGACACAATAGATCTTCTTTGGATTGGTTTTGCTGCGAGCCAGGGATGCGTCGAATATCCGCACGGTAAACAGAAAATAGGCGTCTTCGAACCACTCCAGATATTCCGACACGGCGTACTTGGGAGCTTTGTGACCGAGTGACTTCAGATAGCCGGTCAGGCTGTTTACAGAGTAGAGCGATGCCGTATTGTCTATCAGCCGGTGCGCGAGGTCCTTGACAGCCTTGGGATGCGAGTTGCCGCATGAAAAATGATCGTAGATAGCAGAAAACGGAGGAAAATAGAGTGAAAACAGATAGAGTATAATAATTTTACTTGCAAATCGGGAAGTACCGACACTGGTTAATATAGTGCTGCCCCGCGATTATTTGGAGCTTTGAGTTTCCGTAGATGTCAGGAAGTTCATAAATAATTTAGCGAACCAGAGATCAACCAGGCCCAGCGCCGCCAGACGCCATGAGACATTGCCCAAAACCGCATGCAACAAAAGAAGAAAAACCACGGCAAGTTTTCCGGCCACGCCGAGTTTGATAATATTCCTGTTTTTTTCGAAATCGATTGAAATCCAAAAATAACCGATCCCGAAAACAAAAACCAGGGCGAGAAAGAGCTGCAGGAAAGCCGGATTGACAAAATCCGGCATCCCTAACCAGGGCAGCAACTCCTGATGGAAAAATCCGAGAGCAATCGCGACAGCAACATTAAACAGTGCCGCCACTCTGAACATCGTTTGCGTAGACATATTTTGCCCCTTCTCGATTAACACCGTCAATCATTCAAACCACTCCACTTTGGGAAATTCCCGTTTTACAACTCCATCGATCCTGGCGGCCGGATAGCCTACGGTAATTGCGGTAGCAATATCGTAAGGCCACCTCACACCAAGGCGTTTCTTGATTCTTTTGAGCGCACCATCCATCTTCATTCCGGTTGAGACAAAACCGACATAACAGGTGCCAAGCCCCATGGAATGAGCGGCCAGAACCATATTCTGCGAACATATCCCGGCGTCGAAATCGGGGTTGGATATACCAAGCGAGTTTCGCAATACCAGAATACAGGTCTTCGCGCCGAAAAAAACATCAAGCGGCTCATCCTGAAAAGCCGGTGTCGCCAGAGCCTGCATCGCCACCATGGGGCGCTGGTCTATAGCTGCCGGTTTAAACAGGGCCATGGAATTTTTCAACACCTGACGCCAGAAATTTTTCCCCTGATAAAGTTTGGTTATTTTCGTCGTCCACTTGAGCGTCGCTTCACTTATTTCAGCCAGCACTGAAGGATCACGCAATACGATAAACTGCCAGGGTCTGCCGTTTCCGGCCGAGGGCGCGAATCGCCCCGCTTCAATAATCCGGTGTATCTCTTTTTCAGGGACCTGCTTATCTTTGTAAATCCGGATCGAACGCCGCTGATAAATAACCTTTTCGGTCTCCGTCAATTTATCTGCAATCGTAGCAAATTCAGGGGTTTTCTTCTCCTTAAAGGGGTTGGGGTAGCCGTTTTGTAAAGCATCGGGGTAATCAAAATCGGTTTTCCAGTAGCCTTTTTTCACCTCGTAATAGTGCGGAAACGCCAAAGCTCCCTTAGGACAGATAACCTCGCAGTTATGACAGGCGATACAAATTTTCTCGAAATATTCACAATTCTTGACAAACTCTACATATCGACGCCCCTCGGCATCCTTTTCGCTCAGAGCTAAAGTCTGCGTCGGGCACTGTTTAACACAGAGCCCGCAACCTATGCATTTGTCCTTATCAATGTTGACCGCGTAAGGAACATCGCTGACTTCAGGATCACTCAACTGCCTAAATCTTGCAAAAATATTAATCATATTATCCTCATTATTTAGCCGTATAACCGCCGTCGATAACCAATTCCGAACCGGTAACGAACTTCGATTCGTCGGAGGCGAGATAGAGAATACCGTAAGCTATGTCATCGGCTTCGCCCAGATGCCCCAGCGGATGCCGGGAAATCAGATCGCTGACAACCTCTTCCGCGTTCGGCAAGGTAGAGGCGGCATTAGTCAGAAGCGGTGTCATGATATAACCGGGATGAACCGAATTAACCCGAATGCCGTAGCCCTGTTCGGCGCAATAGACTGCGGCACTTTTCGTAAACATACGCACGCCGCCTTTACTTGCACAATAAGCCGCCTCAATAGTACCGCCGACAAGTCCCATAACCGAAGAAATATTGATAATTGAACCGCCGCCGTTATCCTTCATCACCCCGATCGCTTCCTGCGTACCGACAAAAACGCTCTCCAGGTTAATCTCCTGGGTCCTGCGCCACTCCTCAAGCGTAGCATCTTCGACCGTGTTGACAATTACAATACCGGCATTGTTGACAAGGATATCGAGAGGGCCAAAATCGTTGCGCACAGCGGCAAGCGCCCGCCGCCAATCATCCTGACTGGCAACATCGTGCCGATAAAAACGGGCATTGCCGCCGTTTTCAACAATATCGCGAGCGACAGCTTCACCGGCTTCCGAGTTTATATCCGTAACTGCAACCTTGGCACCTTCCCGTGCCAGAAGCCGACAAGTTGCCGCCCCGATCCCCATGGCCCCGCCGGTAACCAGAGCCACCTTTCCACCTACACGTCCCATAAATAAATCTCCTTTACATTGCAGTAAAACCGCCGTCAACAACATATTCCGAGCCGGTTACATAGGCCGAAGCGTCGGAAGCGAGAAAATGTACCAATTGCGCTATCTCATGAGGTTCGCCGAAACGCTTCATCGGGATCAGGTTTTGGACAAGCTGCATGGCCGCCTCTTCCGATCCGAGAAGTTTGTCGGAGGCCAGGGTTTCAAGCACCTGTCCGCCCATCGGGGTTGCAACCGGGCCGGGATGCACCGAGTTGACCCGGATACCGTAACCCAGCGTCGCAAACTCGACCGCCGCATGCTTGGTCATGGCGCGGACAGCGCCTTTTGACGATCCGTAAATAGATTCGCCCGGAGTCCCGACTATCCCGGCAACCGAAGAGAGATTGATAATCGAGCCACCGCGCCCACAACTGCCGCCGGGACGCATCGCCAAAGCCGCGTATTTCATCCCGAGAAAAACACCTTCGACATTAATCGAATAGATACGGCGGAAATCTTCAATTGAGAGATCGGCCAACAGGCCGCCGATCAGAATACCGGCGTTATTGACCAACACATCCAGCCCCCCGTTATTAGCGACAACCTTATCGATTGTGGACTGCCATTGAGCTTCACTGGAAACATCATGCTCGATAAACTCCGCCCGCAGATTTTTTGCCTTTAAATCTTCGGCCTTGGCCTTGCCGGCGGCAACGTTGATATCACTTATAACTACCATAGCTCCGGCCTGCGTCAGGCTATCGACAACCGCAGCCCCAATCCCCGTCGCCCCGCCGGTTACCAGAGCGACTTTATTATCCATGGAATAACTGTTCATAAACATATCCTTTTTTTATAAAAATCCAGTTCTCAGAACACTATTTTAAAGTATGAAGTTAGAAGGGTGAAGTGTGGAAGCGCCTTCGGCGCGAAACCCTTCTTTCACACTTTTCACTTCACACTTCACCCTTTCTCAAGGATATGAATACACATCGCCGCTTCTTCAACGCCGATGCTGCCGCCGCCGTTTTCGGCCAAACCAATCCCGGCGCCGTCTATCTGGCGTTTCCCGGCACTGCCTCGCAGCTGGGTGACAAGTTCGTGAATCTGCGACAATCCCGAGGCGCCGATCGGATGACCGTTACTTTCAAGACCGCCGGAGGTATTCAGCGGAATTTTCCCCCCAAGCCTGGTAGCCCCCGATTCGGCGAAAGGACCGCCCTCGCCTTCGGGACAGAAACCCATAACCTCACTCTGATGCAACTCACCATAAGCGGTGGCGTCGTGAAGCTCGGCAAAATCAATATCCTGGGGTCCGACACCGGCCATTTCATAAGCCTTTTTCGACAGGCGCTCACCGATATCAATACCGTCCATATCCCGGTCCGCCCCCTGTCCATGCACCGAAGCCAGGATCTTTACGGGCATTACATCCTTAAGCTTTTTCAGATAGTTTTCCGAGCAGACAATCGCCGCCGCAGCCCCGTCTCCGACCGGGGCGCACATCGCCCGGGTCAACGGATAGGTAATCGGCGCATCGGCCAGAACCTCTTCTACGCTCATGGTGTTCTGGTACTGGGCCAGGGGATTTAACGAAGCATGGAAATGATTTTTCGAACAAACCTCGGCCAACTGGCGCTGGGTCGTACCGTAGCGATCCATATGCCAGCGGCACATCATGGCATAGGCATCCATAAAGACACTACGCCCCTGGCCCGGAGCCGTTTCATTTGCCATATCCGGCAGCTTGAATGATTTTCCGAGTCCGGTAATCAGCTCAATATGCTTTTCGAAATTCTCGACATCCATGGCCCGGGCATAAGCCGCAAACGACAAGGCCTTGTCCGGATTGGTGATTTTTTCGGAGCCCACCACCAGAGCGACATCGAACATCTCAGCCCGAATCCCGGTATAGGCAAGATGCAGGGCGGTCGAGGCCCCGGCGCAGGCATTCTCTACGTTGGTAACCGGAATCTTGTCGATTCCCATGCCCCGCATAATGACCTGGCCTCTGATTGAATCCTGCTTATCGAACATCCCCCAAAAACTGTTGGCGAAATAGACCGACTCCAGATCCTCTTTCCTTAAACCCGCATCGGCAAGCGCCAGGTTAACTGCCTTCTCCGCCATGGTGCGCACGGTTTCGGTCGGATACTTGTTAAAACGAATCTTGCCGACCCCGACTATGTAGATATTTCCCACAGGCTACTCCTCCTCTTTGACAATCTGGTTGCCACCGACAATTTCCAGGATATCGTTGGAGCCGTCTTCGATCAAACCGGCGCGGGCATCGCGAAAAATCTTTTCAATCGGATACTCTTTACTCAAACCATACCCCCCGAAAAGCTGGGACGCATCATTGGCCACTTCAAAGGCTGAATTGGTACACGTAACCTTTGAGGCAATCGAGTATTTCTTGTCGGGAATCGCTGTAGTTAAATGAAAATTAAGGACTTTACGGGATAAACTGCGGGCCGCTTCGACTTTACGAAACATTCCGAAAAGAGATTTCTGCACCGATTGATGCTGGCAAAGAAGCTTGCCGCCCTGACACCGTTCAAGTGAGTGCTGCAAGGATAATTCGTAGGCTGAACGTGCAACCCCGGTAAAGATTGCCCCCATAATCGCATTAGCATGAGCCAAAGTGGAGCCGGTCATTATTTCGTAGCTGTCCTGCTTGAAAAACATCATCTCTTCGGGGACTACCGCATCATCGAAATAGAGCTCACCTTGAGGGAGCTCACGTTGCCCGATTTTATCCAGCGGCTTGCCTTTGGAAACTCCGGGCTGGGTCAAATCGACCACGCAGATGCCGCCACCGGCCATGCCCATCAAGGGGTCAATATTAACAAAAACAACGGCATTCGTCGCGACCGGGCCACAGGAAACCCAGGCCGATTTCTGACCGTTGAGAATCCACTGATCATTCTTTTTCACCGCCCGGACCTGCTGGGCGATATCGGGGTTCTGAAAATGGCTGGTACCGACCGCCAGATTGTCACTACCGTGATTGGGCTCGGTTATGGCCCAGCAACTGAAATTCGAAGCATCCTTGCATTCGGTAAACGGAATCACGTATTTGCCAATCAGCTCGGCGTTACCAGTCAATGCGGTAAAAAACGGCCCGAAAGCGGCAACCGCGATCGCAACCGCAAAACCGGCGCTGGCGCAACCGACCTCTTCAAAAAAGATATGCTGCCCCAAAGGATCCAGACCGAGGCCGCCGACCTCAGCCGGCAGCATAGCGGTATGATAACCAAGTTCATACATCTTGCGCATGCAGTCATGAAAAAGCGAGTTCTTCTCGACCACCTGTTCCGGGCTCATTTGATCGAGCTCAAGCGCCGCCGGCCGTAAAACCTCCATGGAAAAATCACGCACCGACTGTTTTAACATATTGTGATCGTTGGTAATATTGGTATCGATATCATTATAGCTCATAAATGACTCCTTTTAATTATTCCGCTTAATTATTCTGTGAAAACGTTCTCGCTATCCGGCGAAAACTGTTCCTTTAAAATCCTGGGCTGATGCTTTTCCGATACGGTTTTAGGAATTTCAGCAACAACCTGCAAGTATGTCGGGATATTGCTATTTTCCAGACTTTTCCGGCAATAAGCAAAAATCTTCCTGGGATCGATCTTTTTTCCGGCAAACGGCGCCACCGCGGCCACGATATCGCTCTCACCCGGAGCAGCGGAAGCCGCCGGAACCCCGTAAACACAAACCTCGCTCACATCAGGATGACGTCCTATCACGGTTTCAACGAATTCCGGCTGAACAAAATCCCCGAACCGCCGCAGACCGCCGCCTTTACGATAGTCGAAAAAGAACCAGCCCTCCTCATCCCTATGCACCATATCGCCGCTACGCAGCCAACCACCCCGGGTTTTCTCGTCCGAGGCATCCTTTTTGCCGAGATAATCGACCTTGGTCTCCCCTTTGACCATGCGCGAAATAAGTTCGCCGACAACTCCGGGCCCAACCTCGTTATCGTCATCATCAACCACCTTGAACTCCATAATGCCGGGAACCGGTTTACCGAAGGATCCGATCGGCCCCTCACCGATCGGCTTATAGGCAAGACCGCCTTCAACCGCGCCGTACCACTCCAGGATTTGGACATTGAAACGCTTCTCGAAATACTCCCAGAGATTGGCCGGGGTTCCAGCATTGATAACCACCCTGACCGGGTTGTCTCCATCATTCTCTTTCTCGGGAACATTAGCCAGGCCGGGCATCATCCCACCAAGCAGGGAAAAGCTCGTACAACCATATTTTCGGCAGATGTCCCAGATCCGGGTACGAGTAAACTTGACGCTCAAAACCGCCTTTAGCCCAAGAAACAGTGCCGGAAACAGGGTAACTGCCTGAGCATTGCCATGCGTCAGCGAGAGACCGGTATAGAGAACGTCCTTATCGGTGTACTTCATAATCGCCGTGGCCAGCATCTTGAAAGAGGCCACCCGCGCAACCCGAATAACAACCCCTTTGGGATCACCGGTAGTTCCCGAAGTATAGATTATCTCCAACGGCATGGCGGGATCAAAACACTGCTGTTCAACCCTTTCCCACTCTTTTTGCACCAGGCAATCATTGAGATCATGAAAACGGTCGTCAACCGTATTACCTCCACCGACATAGGAGATAGAGGTAAATTTAAGTCCTTTAAGATCAGCGATAACCTGGTTCAACTGCGGCAGACAATTGTCGGTAGCGATAATCGCTTTGGATTTACTGTCATTTATCAAAAACTTAAGCCGCTCGCCGATGGTCCGCGGATCAATCGGCACCATGATCGCACCAATCGTATTGGCGGCAAAGATCGAGTAAACAAACTCCGGCTGGTTATTCATATAAACGGCAAAGGCATCACCGGCACCAATTCCATTATCCAGCAACAGGCGGGCAATACGGTTTGAATTTTCATATATGTCGCGATAAGAGAGACGCACCTCGCCCTGCTCGCCGCGCTCGAAGATCAGCACCTCCTGATCCGGTATCTCCCGGGATTTAAGCTCAATGAAATGCGACGGTATTTCGGGATTTAATGTTTTTGTTCCGGTCATAATCTTTTCCTTAAATTTAGTGTTATGCAGGTTATTTGCGGGCCGATAAATACCCTTGTTGACATTAGACATTAATATATTAGCAATACAGGTGCCAACCGTTATCGAAAATAACCTATTGAATTTATTACTCATAAAAAAGGTGTCAACCCCATCTTGTCCCTATAGGGTCATTTATGTGTCCCTATAGGGACGAAACGCTTGACGAAACATCACTGCCGATGGTAGTAGCGGCGTGAAACCCTCAAACTACAAAATCGAGAAATGAGATGAATAAAAACAGCCGTGACGAAATTACACCGAAACCCTTGCCGATTCACGAAATCACGGGACACATCGGTGACCATGCCAGCGTCTGGGCGCACTTTAATCAGGTTTTAGCGGGGATTGAGAGTCAGCCGGCTTCCGCCGAACGCGATGCGCTTTTCGTCAGTACCTGCCTGGAACTGGCTAAATTATCTTTTATTGTAGGCAAGGGCTTCGACAGCCTTGTTCAATTCTTAAAAAGCGCCCTAAAAGCCTCCGGCCGCCTTGGAGACAAACGCTCAACCGCCATGCTCAACCTGCATTTGGGACGCCTCTACTATTTTGGCGAACAACGAAATCAGGCCATGGACGTTTTCGCAAAAGGCAAAGCCGAAGTGGAGTCCCTGGGAGACGAGGATATAAGCGCCAACGCTGCGGAACTGATCGGTCTTTACCTGTTCATTCAGGGACGCTATCCCGATGCCATGCCCTACTTCGAGACGGCCGCCAGGCACTTCGAATTCGGTGAACAGGGCCATTCCGGCACAATGTGGTTGAGTTACTGCGCCGCATTCATGGGCAGGTATCATCAGGCCATCGGGACACTGGATTTTTTCAGACGCCTGGCCATCGAGCGTGGAGACCGCGCACTGGCAGCCACACTCAGAGCCGTGTTGGGAATGTTTCTGACCAGGATAAAAAGGAGCAGAGAGGCAATCTTTCACCTCTCCGGTGCACTCCGGGAAGCTAAGGAAACGCAAAACATTCTGGCCAGCTACTTTGCCATGGGTGGCCTGGCCTTTCACCATATGACGACAGGTCACTTGGAAGAATCCCGAAAATGGCTGTCACATGCGGTTGCCGAGGGCGCCAAAGCCGGATTGATCCGGCAATATGCGTCTCCATTCGTACTCGAAATACTCTTTGAATTCCACCGTAACGAACTGGACGTGATACCGGATATGACATTCAAAGATGAATGTCGGCGCCTGCTTAAGGAGCCCAATATCCATATGCGGGGAGTTGTTCTCAGGCTTATGTCGCTAAATGCAATGGCCGGGGGAACTGTGCCGGACCGAAATATCGAAGCCGATCTCAAACAGAGCGAAAAACTACTGCTGCAATCCGGCGACCCCATACAGTTGGGCAAAACCTATATAGCCATAACCCGTCTGAAACTCAGCAGGAATAATCCTGCCGGCGCCCGGCAATCGGCACGAAAGGCATGGAAGAATTTCTCCGGTTACAGCGATGTCTTCTATCCGGACGACTTAAGACACCTGCTGACCGGATCAGAAGATTATACGCCGGAATTCACGGCCCGGGAGGAACTGACGGATATGTTCAGCACATTGATCAAAGATCTCATCCCCAGCGACAAACCGGATGAACTCCTGCAACAAATGGTTATCGTAACCAACCGCTTCTTCAGCGCCGAGCGCGGCGGAATCTTCTGGTTTCGGGATTATCGATCCAAAAAAGCCCCGAAATTGCGCGCGGCTTGCAATCTTTTCCAGTCGGATATCAACGATGAAGATTTTCGTTCCAGCATGACACTTATATTCGATGCCCACCGGAAAAACCAGCCGCAAATAGTTCGCCAACTCAGCGACCTCTCATTTCCGGGCCGGGTTCGCGCCATGATGGCCATACCTTTTCAAAGCGAAAACCGCGTCCGGGGGGTACTTTACCACGACAACTCCTATGTCAATGACTGTTTTACCCGGTTCACCACCGAACAACTGAACCGGATGGGGCAATCGCTGTCACAATACGTTGACCAGACACTCAAGTTCACCAAAAAGCTGGAACAACGAGCCAAGGGGCAGTTGGGTCACATAGAGATCCATGACCAAAGCGAGATCTTCGGCCAAAGCCCGGCCCTGAAAAAAATACTGGATCAAACGAATCGCATTGCCAACACGGACAGTTCAGTGTTACTTCTCGGAGAGACCGGAACCGGAAAGGAACTGCTGGCAAAACACGTCCACAACCGCAGCCCTCGCGGAGGCCATCCTTTAGTCGTAGTAGACCCGACCGCAATCCCCGAAATGCTTGTGGAAAGTGAACTCTTCGGCCATGAAAAAGGCGCCTTTACCGGCGCCGACCGGCAGAAACCCGGCCGTATCGAGCTGGCCGACAAAGGCACTCTGTTTATAGATGAGGTCGGTGAAATCCCGCTGTCGATGCAAGCCAAACTTTTGCGCGCGATTCAGGAAAAGACCATGGTCCGCGTCGGCGGCAACAAAACGCATACTTCCGATTTTCGCCTTATCGCCGCCACCAATCGGGATCTGGCAAAAGAGGTTGAAGCGGGACGTTTTCGCGAAGACCTCTTTTATCGTCTGAACGTAATCCCCCTAACGCTGCCCCCTTTAAGGGATCGAGGAGATGACATAGTTCTGCTTGCTCGCCTGTTTATCGAAAAGTTTTGCGGCAAATTCAATCGCCCTCTGCTGCAATTAACGCCCGAAACCGAAATAGAGCTCAAAGCCTATAACTGGCCGGGGAACGTACGCGAACTCAAAAACACCATCGAGCGCTCCGTACTCTTGACGTCGACCGAAGACACTATTGAGCTGAACCTGCCGGCGACCCAAAAACATAGCACCGCAGGCCACCCTTTCGCGGACTTTCCCAGCCTGGACGAAGTTCAGCGAAGGTATATCCTTTACGCGCTCGAAAAATGCAATGGCAAGATTGCGGGAGAAGAAGGGGCCGCGGCAATGCTCGGCATGAAACGCACCAGCCTTTACAAACGCATGACAAAATTAGGTCTGCGCTGAAATTTCCATTTGACTTATCCATATGTTGCCCATAATATCATCATGGGGAATATGTTTTTTGTCAAGGTATCCATTATGTAGCACGAAGAATTCTTTCGCAAACATCCGCAACATGCCTTACAACTTCTTAGAGAACGAGGAGCTGTTGAATGAAAAATGATTGCAGACAAAAACTGATTGAGTTGGGAGCTGAAACTCTTGCCGATGCTTTATTGGAACTTGCCGTACATTCTGATACTGCCGATGATCTGATAGAGAGATTGACGGCCACGCCGGCGGAGAAGATGAAGAAGTTCAAAACCAAACTTTCCGGCTTGAAACGGGCCCGCCGTTTTATCGACTGGCGGGGAACTGGTGGTCTTGCCAAAAAACTCTCCGGCCTCTGGCCGCAAACGCAGCTTCTGGGGAAAGTATGACAAGTAGATTTAGACACAAAATCTACGTCAATTAGTGGTTACCGTCAACTCCCTCAAGTTTACCGTCAAGCAAACACCTGTAAGATTACTATAGTATCTGTGCAAATTGGAGTGAAACCACAGAGGGGCAAAAAAAACCGGATCACCTGTCAGAGCAGACAATTATCGATGAACTTTTACAGCCGCTATATATTTCCCAAGCTTGTTCACTGGGCCTGCAGCCTGGATTCACAGGCGAACCAGCGGCGCCAACTGGTACCCCGGGCGCAAGGAGTGGTTCTGGAGGTCGGCATCGGCTCGGGATTAAATCTGCCCTATTACAATATAAGTCGGATCACAAAGGTAATCGGTCTGGATCCGGCCATAGAGATAACCCGAATGGCGGCGGCAGCGGCGAGATCGGTGCCCTTTGCGGTTGAATTTATCGACTCGCCCGGCGAAGATATTCCTCTGGAGGATAACAGCATCGACACAATTCTTATGACCTACACATTATGCAGCATCATTGATCCCGGAAGTGCCCTGGAGCAGATGCAGCGCGTACTCAAACCGCAAGGGAAACTGTTGTTCTGTGAACACGGAGTCGCCCCGGATACAAATATCCGCCGCTGGCAGAGCCGGCTTAACCCGGTTTGGAATAAAATTGGCGGCGGGTGCCACCTTGATCGTAACATGCCGGTATTAATTGAAGCTGGGGGCTTCAAGATTTCCGAACTCGATGCCGGTTATATTTCAGGCTGGCGCCCCGCGTCTTACAATTATCGGGGAATTGCGATCAGCAGTAAAGTTTGATGTCGATCGCTTCAATTTATACTGAATGACTCAACGAAAAATCAATCTTTAATGATGAATTTTCAATGGATCAGAATCACGAAGTTAATTTTTGCGAAAGCCCAACTTAGTGGTAATAAATTGAAGTTCAGAGTTTTGGGTGACCCCCATTCCTGCAGTTTCCTTTTACTCAAAAGGAACATAATTAACCTTGAGAGGGTTATATGTTTTATAATTTTTAAGCTTGACCACGTTGGCATCCAATGGAGTGTGTGCGACCGCACACTCCAGCTGATATTTTTCCTGAAGAAGCGGTACTATTTTATTAAAATTCAATTTCCGCTTATCAATGTTCTCTCCGGCTTTTGCTTCTAAAAGTGTAATTTTGTTACCTTGCTCGATAATAAAATCAACTTCAACTCCGTTTTGATCCCGATAAAAAAACAACTCCCGGCCTGGGGCCAAGTGGTTATTTTTGATAAGCTCCATTAAGACAAAATTTTCCCACAAGTTGCCTCGATGCGTATGTGCAGACCAGGTTTCCGCATCGACAATACCTAATAAGTAACCGGCCAGGCCATGATCGTTGAAATAGAGTTTCGGCGCCTTGACCAGACGTTTACCTATATTTGCAGAAAATGGCGGCAGAAGCGTGACTAACCCACCCATTTCGAGTGCGTGGAGCCAGCGTTTTACCGTAACATCAGTAATCCCGACATCCCTGGCAATATCCCGATGGTTAATGAGTTGCCCCACCCTGGTCGCCAGAACCCTGATGAATCTTCTAAAGTCATTAAGGTTTTTCACCTCAATGATCTGTTTCAAATCACGCTCAATGTAGGTTCTAATATAGTTTTCAAAGAAATCTTCCGGTTCGAGATGAGGGTTACTCCAAAGTTCCGGATAGCCGCCCCGCCAAAGAAGATCATCGACGCGCTCGACCCTGCACTCTCTCAACTCCAGGGCGCTAAGGGTTTCAAGGTTGATAACCGCAATCCGGCCGGCCAAACTTTCACTGACCTGCTCCATCAATTCAAACCGTTGACTACCTGTAATAATCCATTTTCCATAAGCGTCACGGTGATTATCAACCTGGATTTTCAGTTCACGAAAAAGTTCCAGGACATACTGAATTTCATCAATAATTATCCGGCCTTGAGATTGTTGTAGAAACTGTTGCGGTGACTCCTTGGCAGCCTCAACCTCCCTGATATAATCAAAGGTAATGTACCGACTTTCTGGAAAAAGCCGCTTTAACAATGAACTTTTTCCGGTCTGTCGGGCTCCCGTAAGCAGCACCACCGGCCGTGACCTGACTGAGCGGAAAATCCTATCCTTAATTTTTCTTTCTATCCACATAATTTTATCCTTATACATTAGGATATATCAAGTTTTAATATTGAATCATCTTAATGTCAAGGATTTTTCTTAAATTAACGTGCCTAATTTTTATACATTTTCTATCCTGATCTCTACAATATGATTGACTAGTTTCTGGGCAGTCAGCTTCTCACATCAAGCAAATCATAAAACATAACAATAAGCTCCTAGTGATTTCAACAACTTATATGATAGCAGAAAATTGATCGTGCTTATGGCACGACCCCTGCAAAAGCAAAAGACATAATTAAGTTTGAAATTGCCTGCTGAGACTAAACAGCAGCAATAAAACATCTTTTAATGATGTTCAAGCTGCCTAACCTTTAAAAAGTATGGAGTTTATTATGAAAAAAGCTACTTCGATGTTTACCGGTTTCGCAATTGTCGCAATGTTACTTATCACAAGTCCGGGATTTGCCTGGATGAACGGCGGCCAGCACAATGGCTATGGTAAAATGGGTGGTTGCCAATGCCGAACCGCCAATCTGACTGCGGAACAACAGGCCCAGGTCCAGGCGATTGAGGATACCTATGCTGACCAATTTGCCGAAAAAGAGAGTGCGATCAAAGCCAAGGCAGATGAGATGAGCCAGCTGATGGCAAATGATCAGACAACCGTTGCCCAGTTAAACCAGGTACGGGCTGAAATGTTTCTGCTCAAACAGGACTATCGAAAATTGAAAATAAGCGTAAATCAGGAGATAACCAGCAAAATTGGAGTGGTTTATTGTCAATGCGGCAATGGTAATTGTCAAGGTCCCGGAAAATGCCGGATGATGAATGGCAACCAGACTAATTCCGGTAATATGGGCCCGGGAAATTGTGGTGGAAATTGTCGCGGCGGCATGATGAATCGTTAACAAATAGATTGACAGATTTTTCCTCCTCCTGTCGGCGGGCGTGCAAACTGAATGACGCCCGCCGACTGCTTTCCACTATAGAGCAGCTAACCCGACTGAACTTTACCCATAATTTAGTGCTTTACAGGTTATTTTCTTGTTTTTTTTAACAAGAAAATGTTCTGATAAGAGCACTTATTTGCGGGCTAATAAATCCCTTTTGGGTTGCGGGACTTATTCCCGCATTACGTTCTATACTCCCACACTACAACCGTTTCGCAACTTAAAAAGCCTCAATATATGATCAGCTATTGCTAATTCCGTGAAAATCGGTTAGGTTTATACCCTTACCAAGAAATTTCGACCACTTTCATCGAGTGAGTATCAACATGTTTCCCCGAACAACCCCGTCATTCAAGTTTTCCCGCACCGCTCTGGTGATTCTGATTGCCAGTATACTGCTGGGTATTATTCTGGGCATCAGCACGATCCGCAATCTCGACCGCGAACAGAGTTTGATGGAAGATTTTCTCAAGCGCGAGGCCCTGACGCTTATTCACAGTTTTGAGGCCGGAGCTAGGACCTCAAGAATGCATTGCCGTTTTGGTGATGACCCCCTGCAAACCCTGGTCAAGGAAACCTTACTGGGCAACAATATCGTCTACATTCGAATTGTCACTGCCAACGGGCAGGTTATGGCCGAAGCGGGCGAACTTCCCGCGGCAGAAAGCCAATCGACCATCAGCAAAATTCTCAATACCGACCCCGATCAACTGACAATCCTTAAGCGCCAAAGCCATGTCTTTGCAGTTGCCAGTGAATTCAACCCGATCCGCCCCGGCCGCCGCAAGCAGAAAATCATGCAGTGTACCACAGGCTGCTGCACCCCGGTTCCCGGCAAATCCCTGAAAAACCAGCGTCAGGTAATCTTTGTCGCCCTTAATAACGCAGAATTCATCCAGGCCCGGCAGGCAGACCTTAAACACAGCCTGTTTATGGGACTGATTCTCTTCCTTTTGGGCAGCGCCGGATTCTATTTCATCTTCCTCTATCAGGAGATGCAGCTCACAAAAACTACCCTGGCCAAAATGGAACTTAGCCTGGAACGCTCCCGCCGACTGGCGGCACTTGGGAAAATGGCGGCCGGAATTGCCCATGAAATCCGCAATCCCCTAGGCACGTTGAAAGGGTTTGCCCAGTATTTTAAAGACCAGGCCGCAAATGATTCGGAAAGCCGCGAATATGCTGATATTATGATTGGTGAAGTTGATCGCCTTAATCATATCATTGCGGCTCTTTTACAGTTTGCCCGGCCCCGTGAACCTGAGCTGCAAACTGTTAGCGCCCGGGATATTATGGAACGGGCTGTCCGTCTGTTGGCGGCAGATTTCAATAAACAGGCAATCACACCGGAAATTACCAGTGATGACAATGCCGAGTTTCGGGCTGACCCTGACCTGCTGCTTCAGGTTCTGATCAACCTTATGAAAAACAGCCTGGCCGCATCGGGGCCGGGAGATCAGATAATTCTGACCTCGACGCTTCAGGATAATCACATCATCCTGACAATTACAGATTCCGGCAGGGGGATGGATCCGGAGGAAAAAGAGCGCATGTTTGACCCTTTCTTTACCACCCGGAAAACCGGCACCGGCTTGGGTCTCGCCGTCAGTTACCAGATTATCGAGCAACATAACGGCCGTTTCGAGGTTGACAGCCGTCCCGGCCAGGGTACCCGAATCAGTATAATTTTACCCCGCAATCCGCAAAATAGCTGACAGGAGATTTGCATGAGCAACCAAACAACGATTCTCATCACCGATGATGACAGGGCCCACCGCACCATGCTCAAGGCGAATCTCAGCAAGGCCGGCTATCGCATTGTCGAGGCGGCTGACGGCGATGAGGTAGAGGCAATTTTAGCTTCAGAACCTGTCGACCTGCTGCTGCTCGATCTCAAGATGAAACGACTGCAGGGCTTGGAAACTCTCGCTCTTTTACAGGAACATAATTGTCAGGTACCGGTAATAATTATCACCGCCTTTTCCTCGGTCGAGAGTGCCGTACAGGCAATGAAACAGGGTGTTTTCGACTATATCACCAAACCGATCGATATCGAAGAGCTGAAATTAATGATTACCCGGGCTTTAGGTTATGAAGAGCTTAAAACCGAGAACCGCAACCTTAAAGAGCAGTTGCGGGAACAGTTTCCAATCACCAAAATTATAGGTTCAAGCCCGGTTATGCAGGAACTTTACCAAACTATCTCACTCGTGGCCAAAAGCGATGCCACCATCCTGATTACCGGCGAATCCGGCACCGGGAAAGAACTGGTCGCCAACGCTCTGTTTGAAAACAGTTTGCGCCAGGATAAGGCTTTTATCAAGATAAATTGCGCCGCATTACATGAAAACCTGCTCGAAAGTGAGCTTTTCGGCCACCAGAAAGGAGCTTTTACCGGGGCCCTGGAACAACGCCGCGGCCGCTTTGAACTGGCGCATAAAGGTACTCTTTTTCTCGATGAAATCGGTGATATGACCCTGGCAACCCAGGCCAAGGTCTTAAGAGTTCTCCAGGAAGGTGAATTTGAACGGCTCGGGGCATCCCAATCAATCCACGTTGATGTCAGAATCATCGCCGCCACCAATCGCGACCTTGCGGCCATGGTCGAAGAGGGCACTTTTCGCCAGGATCTTTTCTTTCGCTTAAGTGTCGTTCCAATCGCACTGCCGCCGCTCAGGCAGCGCTGCGGCGACATCCCCGATCTGGCCCGTTTTTTTCTTAAACGTTACCGGGAGAAGAACCGTAAAGACATTAAAGGCATTCATCCCCAGGCCTTAAACCTGCTGATGCGTTATGACTGGCCGGGCAATATCCGGGAACTCGAAAACTGTATTGAACGGGCGGTGGTTCTCTGCCTCGGCGAAGAGATTACCCCGCGCGAATTGCCGCCGCAGGTTGCACCGGCAGATATGCTGCCGCAAAAGACCAGAAACACCGCAGCACCCGGCAGCGGGCCGACCCTGCGGGATATGGAAAAAGAGATGATCTTAAACACCCTGGAGGAGACCGGTCACAACAAAAGCAAAACCGCCAAGATCTTAGGCATCGCCCGCCAGACTCTTCTGAACAAAATGAAGGAGTATGATATCCTGTAAAACTAAAATATTCCTAGGAGGAACATCCTATGTCAGAGCACAAAGACCATCACCATCACTCCGATCCCGACCATACCCAGCAACCACATCACGATTGCCATAAGCAACCGGCGGCCAAACCCTACGTTGACCCCATCTGCGGGATGAGTACTGACGACCCGAAAGCCTTTATTCATTACGAAGAAAATGGCGAAAGTCACTATTTCTGCGGCCCGCACTGTCTCGAAAAATTTAAAGCGCAGAAAGCTGCCGGAGATCAGCCGCCAGCCGCTGAAAAAAATGCGGCGGCAAACCCGGCTGCCGGTTCCGCAACCTATACCTGCCCGATGCACCCGGAAATCGAACAGGATCATCCGGGCAGCTGTCCCAAATGCGGCATGGCCTTGGAACCTTTAACCCCGGTCACACCGTTGGAGAAGGTTGAATACACTTGTCCGATGCATCCGGAAATCATCCGGGAGCACCCCGACAACTGTCCGATCTGCGGTATGGCTCTGGAAGCTAAAACTATTATCGCGGAGGAAGCCAACCCCGAGTACGACGATATGCGCCGCCGCTTTATCAGCGGCACGATTTTAACCGTACCGCTGGTAATTATTGCGATGCGGGATATGCTTCCCGGAGTCGGGGCCATCGAAAACCAGATTGCGCCGCATATCCTTAACTGGATTGAACTGTTACTGGCCACCCCGGTAGTTTTATGGACGGGCTGGCCCTTTTTTGTCCGCGGCCTGCAGTCGGTTAAAAATCGCAGCCTCAATATGTTTACACTGATCGCTTTAGGGGTCTCGGTCGCCTATACCTACAGTATCATCGCAGTTATAATGCCGGAAATCTTCCCGGCGACAATGCGGGCTAACGACGGCAGTGTCGCGGTCTATTTTGAAGCCGCCGCCGTGATTGTGGTCTTGATTCTGCTCGGTCAGATGCTCGAATTACGAGCCCGGAGCCAAACCGGCACCGCGATCAAAAAACTCCTCGGTCTGGCCCCGAAAACCGCCCGCAAAATTAATCCGGACGGCAGCGAACTTGATATTCCGCTGGATAAGGTTCATCCCGGTGATAGTTTACGGGTGCGCCCCGGCGAAAAGGTGCCGGTCGACGGCGTCGTTGTCGAAGGTCGCAGCAGTATTGATGAGTCGATGATTTCCGGCGAGCCCCTGCCGGTCGCTAAAACCGTCAATGACAAGGTTGTCGGGGCCACCGTCAATGGCAAAGGCTCGCTCATCATTCGGGCCGAGAAAGTCGGCAGCGATACGCTTTTGGCCCGGATTGTCCAAATGGTCGCCGAGGCCCAGCGCAGCCGCGCCCCGATTCAGAAACTTGCTGATCTGGTGGCCGGTTATTTTGTCCCGGCAGTTATCGTTTCCGCCATCATCGCTTTTCTTGTCTGGTACCTGGTCGGCCCCGAACCGCGCCTGGCGCATGCTCTGATTGCTGCAGTCTCCGTCCTCATCATTGCCTGCCCCTGTGCCCTGGGCCTGGCAACCCCAATGTCGATTATGGTCGCCACCGGCAAAGGCGCCGGGATGGGGGTTCTGTTTAAGAATGCTGAAGCGATTGAAACTTTACGTAAAATAGATACACTGGTCGTCGATAAAACCGGCACCCTGACTGAAGGCAAACCGCAGCTGACTACGGTGGTTAATTCAGAGGGCTATTCCGAAGATGAACTGGTTAAAGCTGCGGCCAGCCTGGAAAAAGGGAGTGAACACCCCTTAGCCGACGCAATTGTTGCCGGGGCCGCCCAACGCGGCCTCAATCTCGATGCCAAAGTCGAAAATTTCACCTCCCATACCGGCAAAGGGGTTTCCGGGGAGATTGCCGGAGCAAAAATTCTGCTCGGCAACCGCAAACTGCTGGCGGATTTTTCAATTTCAACCGATGATTTAGACACGGCGGCGAACACCCGGCATCAAGAGGGACAAACCGTTATTTTTATCGCCGTCAACGGCACCGCCGCCGGCCTGCTGGCAGTCTCCGACCCCATCAAGGAAACCACGCCGGAAGCGGTACGCCAGCTGCATGGCGAAAATATCCGCCTGGTCATGCTCACCGGCGACAACCGGGCCACCGCCCAGACGGTGGCCGATAAACTTGGCATTGACGAGGTTATTGCCGAAGTCCTGCCCGATGAAAAAGCGGCAGCCGTAAAAAGATTTCAGGATCAGGGACACCTCGTGGCGATGGCCGGTGACGGCATCAATGATGCCCCGGCGCTGGCCTTAGCTGAAGTTGGTATCGCCATGGGCACCGGCACTGATGTGGCGATGGAATCAGCCGGAGTAACCCTGGTTAAAGGGGATCTTTTAGGCATTGTCCGGGCCCGTAAACTAAGCCGGGCGACGATGGCCAACATCAAGCAAAACCTCTTTTTCGCATTTATCTACAACTCCTTAGGCGTCCCGATAGCGGCCGGGGTGCTCTACCCGTTTTTCGGTATCCTCTTAAGCCCGGTAATTGCCGCCGCCGCCATGAGCCTCTCATCGGTATCGGTTATCACCAATGCTCTACGTCTAAGAAACACAAAAATATAATCTGATTTTTTTCAAGGAGACCGTCAATGAAGAAAAAATGGACTTTAGCGATATCAATTTCTATTATTATGCTGTTGCCGGCTCTGGTTTTCGGGGCGGCAACAGTTAAGCACTATACATTCAATATCAGTATCGGAGAGTGGAATATTCTGCCGGATGTCAAAGTAAAATCCCTGCTCATCAACGATCAGATTCCCGGCCCGACGATTGAGGTTACCGAAGGTGATACTGTTGAAGTCAAGGTAGTTAACAACAGCGTCCCGCCACATACGATTCACTGGCACGGCCTTGAGGTTCCCAACAATCAGGACGGCGTTCCCTATGTTACCCAGGACCCGATCGAAAAAGGCGAATCCTTCACTTACCACTTTGTTGCCACTCCGGCCGGCAGCCGCTTCTGGCATTGCCATTGGAGCACACTTTTGCATATCAGCGGCGGCATGTACGGGCCGCTGATCATCCATCCCCGGGATCCGGCACAAGACCTCAATAAAAAATACAACGTTACTTTAGATCGAACTATGATGGTCGACAGTATCGACCCCGAATGGCAGACAAAAATGCTGACCATGATGGAAAAGATGCATTCCATGGAAGCCATGAACGCCAAAAAAAGCGGGGAGAAATCGAGCGGCGAACGTCTTTTCAAGAGTGTTGCTGAATATAAACAGGCGATTAAAGACGGCTATCATAGCCCCTACCTGAAAGGCCTGCCTAAACCAAGCTATAAATATCATCTGATCGACGGCCACCCCTATCCGCTGATCCCGCCGGTCAAAACCAAAATCGGCGATACCGTCCGTCTGCGGATGATCAATGCCGGCAATATTCCCCACTATTTCCATTTTCACGGCATGCAGCTTACCGTGGTGGCAATCGACGGCAACACCCTGGAAAGCCCCTACAAAGTCAATGCGGTGCCGCTGTTTCCGGGCCAGGCCAAAGATCTGATTCTACAACCGAAAATTCCGGGCTGGTGGGCGGTTCACGATCATGCCGAATCCGGTTCCACCAATAACGGTCACTTCCCCGGCGGCACGATGTTCCTCATCGGCGTAGCGAATAAAAACGGGAAAATTTCAGATTACACACCGAAACTTAGTTTAACCCAATAACGAATACGCATAAGTCAAGCCTGCCCCCCTTCTCTATGACCCCGTTCTCTGTACTGTGCGTGCGAGCTTCCGCGCGATTTCCGCACGTAAAGTTTAGCGGATAATATCTTGCAAGGCGGCGTTAAGATCGGAAAATGTAAATTGGTAACCGGCCTTATTGAGTTTGTTGGGCGCGACCCTTTGCCCTTTCAGCAAAATAGAGGACATTTCACCCATAACTATTTTTAAGACGAAGGCCGGCACATTTAAGGGAAACACTTTTTTGCCGAGTTCTAAAGCCAGCGCTTGCGTCAGATCGGTATTAGTCACCTGATTTGGCGAAACACAGTTGACTGGCCCTACGATCTCCGGGCTTTCAACCAGAAACGAGAAGATCCCGGCCAAATCCTTTTCGTGAATCCAGGGAAACCATTGTCTGCCATGACCAAGCGGGCTGCCGAGGCCGAATTTGAAAAGGGGTAACATTTTGCTTAAGGCCCCACCTTTGCTGCCCAGGACAATGCCGAAGCGGCAGCAAACCACCCTAACGCCCAGATTAGTTGCACGCTCTGCTTCGCCTTCCCAGGCTAGGGCCACCCGGGCGAGAAAATCATCTCCGGCTGGCGTCTCTTCGGTTAGAATCTCGTCACCATGATCGCCATAGTAGCCTACGGCCGAGGTGCTGAGCAGGGTTTGGGGCCGTTTCTCCGGCGGCGCCATATCTAAGGCATCGACCAGATGATGGGTGGTATTGATGCGGCTGTCTCTGATCTTCTGTTTATTTTCAGCGCTCCAACGCGTAAAAATTGAAGCCCCGGCCAGATTTATAATAAGATCGTGACCGGCAATTGCCTGCTGCCAGGGGCCCGGGGCATTGGGGTCTCCGGTGACGTAAACGGCGCCATTCGGCAAATTTGAGTTACTTTTCGCTCGCCTCGTGAGGATGCTTACCTGATGTCCTTTGGCGCTTAAATCTTGGGTCAGGTTGCTGCCGACAAAACCACTGCCTCCGGTAATGAAAACTTTCATTCTTCCCTCCTTCAATTTTTTAACGATAACTCTGCGGATCTATACCCGTTCCCAATCTTGGCAAATAATTGGGGTCGAATAATTGGGGTCGGAATAATTGGGGTCGCGAATAATTGGCGAATAATTGGGGTCGGAGTAGAATTAAATTATGTACAAATAACTCGTTCAATTATGCCCAGCTCATTTACATTGAAAAGTCAATCAACAATGATGAATTTTCAATGAATTAGAGTATCGAACAACTGCACACTCTATCTATTTCAAATCACGCTCAATAGTGGTTCTAACATAGTTTTCAAAGAAATCCTCTGGCTCGAGATGGGGATTACTCCAGAGTTCCGGGATATAATTTTGAATCAAATGACTAAGCTCCGTCAAGACCACTGCGTTCATTCTGCTGATACCACTGGGCCGGATCCACGAAAAAAGTTTCGCTGTCAATCAGAGACTGCAGATGCTCGTTTTCAATCTTGACCAACAGATCAAAAAAAGCATTCTCTTGTTCATCGCTGGAGTCATCTCTGAGCTTTGCATAAAATTTTACGCCGGCAGCCTCAAAGTCAATGGCTGTACGTAAAGCTTCAAGATCGTCAACATCACCGGGCTGCATATTCTGAGTTTCAGCAATAACTTCCTGCATAATCGTCTTAAGGTTTGAGCCTGCAACCTGCAAAGGTAAATCCTCTGGCCACTTCTCCTCTTTTTGCCATTTTTCATGCAACTGTTTAAGGCGTTCATAGTGCTCAAGCTCTTCGTTAGCAATTTGCAGAAACATCGCCTTACCCAAAACATTAGAGGTCCTTTCAAAATGTTTTAAGTAAAATTCCCGTTCCTTCATTTCATTGTTAAGAGCAATCTCCAAAGCACTGATTCTGTCATTATTCATTTTTTCCTCCTCCGTATCATTAATGTTGTTAGCTTTGGTAGTTGGCAAACAGGCCTTTAACACGTTCGGGTTTGTAGTTCTGAGTACGAATCGCAATGGATTCACCTTGCAGGGCTTTTTTATTGCGGCCGTAGACCGGCTTTTTGGCCTGATAGTAAAGACCGGTGGGTATTGTAACCTCAGGGTCGAATTGAGCCAGTTCAATAGCCGCAGCCAGGTTATTCTGATCATGATCTGCGGATATACTATGTACCCTCTTTTTGAACCAGGCAAAGGTGTTAACTTTATTGAAAGATATACACGGAGCCAGAATATCGATTAACGCAAAACCTTTATGCTGAATTGCTTTTTCCATAAGGGACGTCAGCTCTTCGGGGTTGCCGGTGAAAGCCTTGGCAACAAATGTCGCCCCGGCACTCAGTGCAATCAGGGTTGGTTCCAACGGTTTGGCACCCGTACCTTCGGGATGAACTTTGGTTGTAAATGTGGCTGCGGCTGTTGGTGCGGCCTGGCCTTTGGTCAGGCCGAAAACCCGGTTATCACTGGCAAGCATTGTTACATCCAGGTTTCGCCGGGCGGTGTGCAGCAGGTGATTGCCGCCTTCGGCATAGAAACAACCATCTCCGGAGATGGCTAAAACTTTTAATTGGTGATTGGCCATTTTAAGGCCCATAGCCAGCGGTAAAGCCCGGCCATGCAGCCCGGCCAACAAGTTACATTTCAACGAAAAACCGAGCTTTGCCGCTTGACCAATACCCGCCGCGATCACAAAATCCCGAGCTTTAATATTCAGATTACAAAGCGCAGTTTGCAAACAGTCAAGGGTAACAAAATTACCACAGCCGGGACACCATTGCGGGACGAAAGCTGATTCATATTCGCAGTTCATTTTCAACCTCCTACGAGCTTGGAAAAATTTTGCAAAACATCTTCAACCGTAAACAGACGACCATCGGTTTTGCCGATATGGCCGGTGATGCGCACAGACGTTTCCATCTGCAGCAATTTACCAAGCTGGCCGCTGTAGTTGCCCTCAATCGTGTAAATATTATTGAAAGGAGCCAGAACCTTTTCGATACGTTCACGATTTAGAGGATATAGATACTGAAAAATAGCTACGGCTAGCTGATTTCCTTGTGCACGAAAGATCTCTGCCGCTTCAAGTACCGGGCCGACAGTCGAACCCCAACAGATAATCAGCTTATCAGCAGGGGCACCGATAATTTCCGGGGCCGGTAAACTGGCGGCCAGATACTTAAGCTTACGCATTCTTTTTTGATGCTGGCGGTTGCGATTGTCGATATCATCACTTACCTGGCCGATTTCATTATGTTCGTGACTGTCACTAGAGATAAGCCATTGCGAAAGCTGGGGAAAGGCCCGGGCGGAGATGCCATTTTCTGTAACCTCGTAACGGCGCAACATCTCATTACTTTGCGGTTCTGCGGCAATAACACCGCGGTCGATGCTAACCTTTTCAAGGTCAAATTCTTCAACACTACAATCGGCGCTGGCCTGAGCCTGGTCGCTCAAAATGAAGACTGGGATTTGCCACTTATCTGCCAGGTTGAAGGCTTCGGCACTTAAGTAAAAGGATTCAGTGTGGTTTGCCGGGGCAATTATGAGACGGGGGAAATCACCATGAGAAACGTGGGCAACAAAAAGTAAGTCAGCCTGTTCGGTGCGAGTTGCCATACCGGTAGCCGGACTCGAGCGTTGCGCATCAAAGATAACAATCGGAATTTCACAGATTCCGGCCATACCAATGGCTTCGGCCATCAAACAGATACCGGCTCCGGAAGAGCCGGTGGCGGCCCGGGCTCCGGCATAAGAGGCACCTAATGCCGCATTTAATGCGGCAATTTCATCTTCAACCTGTTCGACGGCAATCCCCAATTGCGGGCCGCAACCGGCCAAAACATTTAAGACCGACGTTGAAGGAGTCATCGGATAGGCTGTATAGACACCAATCCCGGCAGCAATCATCCCCAAGGCAATGCTTTCATTACCATTAACCAACATCCTCCGGGGCTCCGGTTTTGCTGCAAAGTCTAAGACTTGGGGGAAATCAGGGGCAAAAAAGGTTGCGATTTCAGAGATAGTATCAAGGTTGGTTTTAAGTAACGCTTGCGAAATTTTCTGGGAAAATTCTCGCTCTATCGTCTGTTTAAATATTGCCATCGACAAGCCGAGCTTCACAAAGAGCAGGCTTAAAAGTTTAATCCCGGTAAAGGTTGTACCTTGAGCCGCCTTGGGGCCCACAGTTGCAGGCAGAGTGATAATTCTTTGATCTTTCAGATTAGTCGCGTCGGCTGCCATCACAAAAGCGAGACCATCATTTTTCAAATCGGGAAGATGGAGAAGCAGACTCTCTTCGTTTAAAGCTAAAAGGTAATCTATTGATGTAACGGCAGCTAACAGGGGCTGATCGCTAAAGCGGATACGCATAAAATTGTGCCCGCCGCGCACCCGGGACTGATAATCTGCGGTTATAAAAAGTTGAAAGCCGGCTTTCAGAAGAACTTTTCCAGCTAATGCTACCGCCGAATCAACTCCCTGACCGGCCGCTCCGGCGATAACGATATTGCGGGAATTAGACATACAGACCTCCTGGGCCCCCAAATTATAGTAAAAAAAGACTATGAGCCTTTATTGAGTGCTGCCGGAACCCTGTGGGGAGCGTAAAAAAAGGGTCAATATTACTCCGGATGCAGTCAAGCCGGCACAAAGTCCGAAAGCGGTATTGAATGACCCCGTGATATCAGCCAGATAACCTGCCAAAGCAGGCCCGACAATCTGGCCGCCACCGAAAAAGAGCGTTATAAAAGCAAATGATTTGGCAGCTTCGGACGGCCCCATGTAATCGCCGACGGCCGCCGACATGATGGTCGGCAGACTCCAGACCGAGATCCCGAAGATAAAAACAGAGAGATAGAGAAAAATATTGGGCAGATCAGCTGCAACCAGAGCATATGCGACGGTAAAGAGCGAATAAGCAATTAAAATTCCCTGTTTTCGACCTAAATGATCTGAAACCCAACCAAAAAGAGGGCCGGAAAAGATCCCTAAAAAACCGACCGCAGCCCAAAAGCTACCGGCCACCCCCTCACCAAAACCACGTTCATTAACTAATGATACCACAATAAAAGTTGCATAGACGACATAAGTACTGCCAAAAATCGCATAAATCATACCGAGATGAATCAACGTACCGCGATGGCCAACTTTAGACTTTCCTTTTTCAGATAAGCCATCGCTGACCACAGGAGACGCTACCGAGATTTTACCCAGAGCTGAAGTATTTTTGTCGGCCGGCTGGTTTCTCACCAAAACAAAAGCAATAACGGCAATACCAGCCGAAATCAACCCCATTACCAACCAACTCGAACGCCAGCCTTCAACACCTAATGACCGATTGATAAATGGGATAAAAAAACCGGCGAAGACGATTGCCAGACCATTTCCCGAAAGCATAATTCCCGCAGCTTTCCCCCGCGTACTTTTCAGAAACCAATGAGAAACCAGGCCCATCATCGGAACATTGGCAAGGCCGCTACCGACTCCGGTAAAAAAATAGAGGATTTGCAATACAATAACAGTCTTAACCCAACTGATGGCGACCATCGTTCCGGCAACCAGAAAGAGACCAAAAGTAATAGTCCACCGTGCACCTTGACGTTTACAAACAGAACCGGCGCAAGCTACAGCAATCATATAACCGACAAAGTTACAGGTTCCGACAAGGCCCATTTGGGAATTGGAAAGTTCAAGAGTAACACTCATTGAAGGCAATAGCATCCCTAAAGAAAAACGCCCCAAACCCAAACAGGAGAAGAGCACTGCTGCCCCGGTCAGAGAGATAACCCAGGCATAATGTAGTTTTTCCGAATCATTTATATTTGCAAACATTTAGAAAACCTTTAGAGCTGGCCATCTGTCATTAGAGGTGAAAAATATAAATCTTTATTCCCATCGAAAAACAAGATGTTTTTCTACAGTTATTTGAATTGATACTTTCAAGCATATTTTAAGTCAAGTTAAAATGTCAACTTTTTCCCTCCCCCCTGTCGACGAAGACACAAATTGGTTGCACACGCCGTAACGTGCTTATTACTTTATCGTTTAAGACCGCACAGCTCATCACCATGATCAAGCCTGACTCAATAAAGAATACCCATAAGTCAAGCCTGACTCTTTCTGAAAAGTTGGATTTTGGGGAGGTGCATTATTCAGGAATACTTATTACAGGGCGAAGTATTCATTGATCTTTGCCGCATGATAGTAGGGCAGGTTCAGTAAACTGAATTTAGTGGCCGAGCCCGCCTGCTGCCGCTTAAAACTTCCCCGATAAAGCCGCACCGCAATTTTCGTGGACGGACTCATTTCCATAAATCGGTTTAGTGAGCGCAATTTTCCGACCGCGCCGGATTTAACCTCCACCGGCACCGGAAACGATTCGCAGGATTCCAGAAAATCGACTTCGGCCTGCGACTGCGTCTTTTCCCGAACCCAGAACCGGGGCAGTTTGCGGATATCATTACGCGCAGCCATTAATTCCTGCCCGGTCAGCTGTTCCAGTAAACCGCCGCGAAAATCCGCCGACAAATCATTAATGCCGATCAGTAAATGCTGAATGCCGTGGACATAATGAATCAAACCGGTATCGATAAATTGCAGGCGCGGTGATTTTCGGGTATTCGGCAGCAGAGGCAAAGAAACCGAAACGGTCGGATAGAGCAATGCTACCAACATAACCTGCTCCAACGTGCGCAAAGCCTCCCCCACTTCCCGAGACCCGTATGCCGACTCGCCAAACCCCGCAAACCGTATGCGCCTGCCCGCAGCCAGAGGCGCTGTTTTAAGACAGAAACGCAGTAATTTTGCCATAGAATTATTGCGCGCATATTTTGAGATATCATCAATGTAGGCGGTAAACAAATTTTCATAAATCCGATTCACCGCCACCATATCGCGGGTTCGAACATATTCTTTCACCGCTTCCGGCATCCCCCCGACAAGTGCGTATAAGTGATAAAGTCGAAACAGCTCTTCCTGCGCATAGACCGGAGAGGGAACCTGCCGAAAAACATCAACCATATCCTGACCGACAGACGCTCCCAGAAATTCTTCAAAAGACATTGGATACAGATAACGAAATTCAACCCGCCCGACAGGAAAGGATATCTGCTCGCGCTGCAATGCTACTTCCAGTAGTGACCCCGCCGCGATCAGGTGGAGTTCGGGCACATCTTCATAAAAATACCGTAACTGGGCCACAGCTTCCGGGCAAGCTTGAATTTCATCCAGAAACAAGAGCCAGGAACCGCTCTCAGAAACCGAAACCCGCTGTTTTAATTTTATCGCCTGAAGTATTTCCTGCGGTTTTAATCCCTGACTAAACAGTGCCGCATTCTCCGGGGTTTCCAGGTTCAACTCTGAAAACAGATCATACGACTCGCCAAACATGCGGATCGCAATGGTTTTCCCGACCTGCCGGGCGCCGCGCAGAACTAGCGGCTTGCGCCCAGGCAATCTGCGCCACTTATGCAAATCTTCATTGATCAACCGACAAAACATAGATCACCCTTTCCTTACATTTACACAAAACAATGCCATTAATTTGGCCACATCGTCACAAAGCAAGTCTATATAATACAAATCTTTGTCACAAAGCAAGGGCTTTTAGCAAATAATTATCGAATGAGCAGTCAGTCGGGTGCGACCTGACCAAAAAATCAGCCCCCGCTGCAAAAATGCACCTGATTTCCCATCAATCAGGCCCTCTAAAAAAACCTGAATATAAAGAAAAAACAATCCGATATTGTAATATCATTTTAATATTGCCATTAGCCGAGTGAACTGATAACTTAAGTGCAGGAGATATTAGTATTAATTCTCACCTTGATTACAGGAAAAAAGGAGTGATTGAATAGTATGGCTAACTTTTTCAAAACCACAATCCTCGGCGGAATCATATTTCTGGTTCCAATTATTGCCTTCATCGCCATCATCGGCAAAGCCCTGCAAATCACCGTTAAACTTGCCATGCCGCTGGCCGAGCTCTTCGGCATCAGTTCGTTCGGCGGCATTGCCGCAACCCAATTTCTGGCAATTTTAATTCTACTGCTGTTCTGCTTTCTTGCAGGACTGGCCGCAAGAACCAAAAGAGCCAAAAAATTTGTTGAATACCTGGAAGTAAATATTCTGGAAAAAGTACCCGCCTACGCTCTGCTGAAAGCTAAAAGCCAGAATGTCCTGAGTTCGAAAGAGGCGCAGGATTTGACTCCGATCATGGCCCGGTTTGATGACTCATGGCAGATCGCCTTTGAAGTTGAACGCTTGCAGCCTGACAAAGTGGTTATTTTCCTGCCGGGATCTCCCGACCCCTGGTCGGGTTCGGTGGCAATTGTCGAGGCTGAAAGAGTAACAGAGCTGAATCTGGGTTCTCTGACGACAACCAATATCTTGAAAAAACTGGGGAAAGGAGCGGCGGCCAACCTTAATAATCCGGATGATTTCGGTAAATCCGTAAGCGGCTGACGAATAGTGGACTTCTGGAGTTCAACGGGTAATAGAAATTACCCGTTTTCTACTGCACATCCGGCTGCCAGTAAATGGAATCGATGGTGGTGCCGATAATACGGATCACATACATCTTCGGTTTGGCGTGATCATGGCAGATATAAACCCACTCTTCGACTTTAATACATTCGTTGCCTCTCTGAACCGTCCCGGTAAATTCTTTGCTGTCGGGCTGGCCGAAGCGGGAGATAAGCAGATATTTGCTGTCGCCGGCGTTGATGATTTTCCGGCTGCACATCATAACACCGCTGCCAGCATAGGCAATCCCGGCTGTAAAAATTAACCCGGCCAGAAGCAGACACGATAAAAACCCGGGGCGAAAAGCCCTAAAGCGCATGAATGACATTGGTAACCACCCCCCAGATGCTGAAATTCATCGTATCGGTAATTTTAGTCGGAGTGTAGGCCTCATTCTCCGGCAGCAGGTAGACCTCCTGATCAATCAGGCTGATCCTCTTGACCGTCAACTCACCATCAATTACGGCAATAACCACCTTTTTATCGGTCGCCTCAAGGGAGCGGTCGACAATCAGGATATCACCGGAATGGATACCGGCTTCAATCATCGATTCGCCTTTGACCCGAACAAAAAAGGTCGCCGCCGGATGCTTGATGAGATGCCGGTTGAGATCGAGAGAGTTCTCAATATAGTCGTCCGCCGGCGAAGGAAATCCGGCAGAGACCGGGACGAAGAAAAGCGGGTGCTGAGAATCCGTCGACGGCCCGGGCTTATAGATAATTTCTGCGGTCAGATTCATATTTATGTTCTCTTCCGGCGGGTAAAAAACAGTCACCGGCTAAATTTCAAGAGACTTCCGGCAGTTGCTCCCAGCGGGTGGTATAAGCCTTTGAACGCTGATTAAAAGATGTTTTCCACCTCTGCCGCCGAGACAGGCCGACGGCGCCGTATTTAATCGTACCAGCCCCCATACCGCGATTAATTTCATCCAGAGTCAGCATCAGTTTCTTTGAACGCCGCCGGTCGACGGAATCGAGAAAGCTGGCCTGAACCAGACTCTCCGGCCCCAGATCATTTAATATAATACCGGCCTTTTTATACTGATAATCCTTCCGGTAAATTTTCTCAAGTCCTTTGCGGGCGGCGTGAATCAGCTCTGAGGAGTCACTGCTTCTAACCGGCAGATTAAATGCGGCGCTGTTGTAATAATAGTTATCACTGAAACGATTGGTCAGCACATAGACGGTCAGGACTCCGGCCACAGCCCTATCCTTTCTTAATTTCTCGGCTCCGGCGGCGGCATAGGCCGAAACCGCTTCAAGCAGTTCAGACTGAGCTGTAATCGCCTGCCTGAAGGTGCGGGAAACAGTAATCGATTTTTTGGATGGCGGCGAATTTTCGAGCGGATAACAGGAGATACCTTTAAGCTCATTAATCAGCCTGACCCCGTTAATCCCCATCTTTTTCCGGATAAACTCAGCCTCGGCCTCCCGCAGCTGCAGAGCATTATCAATCCCGTTAGCCGTCAGAAACTTTGCATATCTGCGACCGACACCCCAGACATCGGCAACCTTGACGCTTGCCAGCGCCTTCTCCTGATATGGGCTCCGGCAAAGATTGAGCACCCCGGCCGCTTTTTCTGA
Source organism: Thermodesulfobacteriota bacterium (assembly GCA_024763535.1). GTDB lineage: Bacteria > Desulfobacterota > Anaeroferrophillalia > Anaeroferrophillales > Tharpellaceae > Tharpella. The sequence goes on along the minus strand of JANTFH010000019.1, from coordinate 6,435 downwards.
TTTTTTAGCCAGATGCCCGGCCAACTTGGCCAGGGTCTTGGTTGGGGCGATGCCGACAGAGACCGGGATACCGGTCCACTTCTCAACCCTCTGTTTGAGCTTGCGGCCGTATTCAGTCAGATCGATACCGCCTGAATCCGACAAATCCAGAAAGGCTTCATCGATGGAATAGACCTCCATCTTCGGCGTAAACTGAGTTAGAATCCGCATCACCCGGTTCGACATATCAGCATAAAGCGCGTAGTTGGAGGAGAAAACCTGCACCCGATTTTTTCTGACGATATCTTCTATCTGAAACAGCGGCACCGCCATTTTTATCCCCAGGGCTTTGGCTTCATTTGAACGGGCCACGGCGCAGCCGTCATTATTGGAGAGCACAATCACCGGTTTGCCGATCAGCCGCGGATTAAAAACCCGCTCGCAGGAGACGTAGAAATTGTTGCAGTCAACCAGGGCAAACACTGAAGCCATAGAGATATTTAACCTTATCAGAGAGTTTTTCAAGGTGCGGCGGCTATATTTTTATCGTTCAGAATTACTCCCGCGGACTAAGTGATCGAATCCGTCAGCTCACCCAAAAGTTCCCGATAAACGGTCAGATTGCCCGTTGAGAAACAGCAGAAGATGACTTTTTCAATGTTATGCGGGGATTTATGCAGAAATAATTTTACCGTCGCAACGGCAATGGCGGTCGCCGGAGCCACCGGATATCCATAAACTCCGGTGCTGATACAGGGAAAAGCGAGGGAGTGAAGATTATGGGCGGCCGCGATCTCCAGTGTCCGGCGATAACATGAAGCCAAAAGATCAGGTTCACCCCGGTGGCCGCCGTTCCAGACCGGGCCGACCGTATGGATGACATAGGCCGCCGGCAGCCGGTAACCTTTAGTTATTTTCGCCTCACCGGTTCGACAGCCGCCAAGTTGACGACACTCATCAAGCAGTTCGGGTCCGGCGGCCCGGTGAATGGCGCCGTCAACCCCGCCGCCGCCGAGCAGTGATGAATTCGCGGCATTGACAATCGCATCAACTGCAAGCGTAGTAATATCGGCCTGTACGGCAGTCAGCTCGGCCATATGTTTTCCCCGTATCAAGTTTTCGAAACACCCTTGTGCGAGTGATCGGCAGTCTGTTCCGCAACCCGGCGGACATCAGACAAGCATCAGCTGCCTTTGGGATTTTTGATCTGACACTGACAGTTTCCGGCTTTGGTTTCAGCCATTATTCTTTCGATTATTGTCGACCGGCCACGATTTTCAAGGACATCTTTTTCAATATCCGCGGCCGTGTACTCAAAACAGTAGCATACAAACTTTTCCATGAAAAATATACCTTTATTTAGATATTAACCCCGTAAATATGGGTTATAGAATAATAGATCCCCGCCAGAATAAAAGCCGTCCCGGTCAGATAACGCATCCAGCGCTCAATCCGGGCCAGACGGTTGAAAGCCCGGCTGAGATAAGCGGAGGCAAAAGCCATGATGAAGGCGAAGATGATTACCGGCAGGGCCGTGCCGATACCGTAGGCAGCCGGCAGCAGCAGCCAGGAGTGCTGCTGCAGAGCCAACGGCAGTAACCCGCCGAAAAAAAGCCCGGCTGAAACCGGACAGAATGACAGAGCAAAAATGATACCGATCGGTAAAGCCCAGAGCACCCCGCCGCGGCCGGCTCTCTCCTGCAGCGCCACCGTCCCCAGGTTAAGCGAGGCTCCGGAGCCGACCCAGCCGAGCAGTACCAGTCCCAGAACAATCATAGTCGGCCCGAGGGCTTCGTTCATATATTGCTGCAGGAAACGGGAGATTTCGGAGCTGTTCAGGGTTCCCAAAGTGATAATACTTCCCAGAGCGACATAAGCCAGAGTCCGGCCCAGCGCATAGAGGAAACCGGAACCTAAAACATGGCTATGCTGCCCTGCCTTACGCCCGATAAAGGAGATTGCGGCAATATTCGTCGCCAGGGGACAGGGACTGATTGCGGTCATAATACCGAACCAGAATGCGGAAAAAATTGCAGCGCCAATCATGTTTTTTCACCTTGCTGCCGGAGCATAAGGTTGACGGCATCACTGATATAGCGGTTAAACTGATCCGCTTTCTGCATCAGGGTCCAGACCTCGTCCAGACGCTTGAAATCAACTACTTCGCCATCAGCCATCAAAGCCACAACGACACAGCTGCTGACCACCGAAAATTTTTCGGCCAGCAGCTTCTCCTCCTGAAAATCGACCTCCAGCCATTTCACCCGGCCGTCAGCCAGCTCCGCGGCATAATCTTTATCAAGCAGCGCCCGGGTCATAGCTTCGATCGTATTGCAGGTTTCACAGCGAAAGGTAGAGTGCATATAGTAAACATTGACATAGCTCCCTTTAGCTGACGATTCAGCCACCGGCAGACTGCTGTTCTTAACAGAATGCCGGCCGAAAGCGAAACCGATACTTATCAGAACAAAGGCGAGCAGCAGCCGGGTTAAAATTTTTCTACTTTTTTCCATTCGGCACTTTAAAGTCATAACCCAATTTTCGCCACTCCCTCAAGATATCCATTTTTGAGAAAAATCCGACATGGCGCCAGAGTTCTTTACCTTCGGCATCGAAAAAGATTTGCGTGGGAATCATCCTGACTTTGTATTGCATGGCTCTTTCCCGGTTCTCCGACTGCCAGACATCAACAAACTCAACTTCGAATACGCCCTTGTAGTCCCGGGCCAGTTCCTCTAAGATAGGGGCCATTTTCTTACAGGGCACACATTTATGAGCGCCGAGATCCATCAATTTAGGCAGGGCCTTCCCCTCTTCTCGGGCCCCGGCTGAAACCGCCAGAAAGCCTGAGATCAGTATCGCTGCTACCATATATTTGAAACAAAACTTCATAAACATCTCCAACAGCTAAGGCATCAGCAGCTGCATCAACATCCGCAGGGCAATCAGCCAGATAATTATCCCGAACCATTTTTTAAGCCGGGCTTTGTCCATTGAAATCGAGATCCGGCTGCCGAGCCGGCCGCCGATAATCGCCGCCAGAGCCAGCACCAGACCGACCCGCCAGTCCAACTGGGTACTCAGAGCGTGGCCCGCCAACCCCGACAGAGCCGTAATCGCCACCATGACCGTGGAGGTAGCCACGGCGATATCCATCGGCACACCGCACAAAAGCACCATGATCGGCAGCTTAATAATACCGCCGGTAATTCCCAGCATACCCGACAACATCCCGATTGATGCTGTGGCCGTCAGGACCAGAGGCAGATTGACCGTGTAGCTGACATTGTTGAAACTGCGGTGCCACAGCCACCATTTACCGTCGGCCACGGCCCGATCAACGACCGGGCGGGTTTTATTGAGCAGCATCAAAGTCCCGGCCAGCATCAGAATTCCGACCAGAATCGACCTTAAAACCGGCTCCGGAACCAGAGAACTGTAGTAGCCCCCGACAAAAGCCATAATGTCCGTCGGCGGGTCCATCACCAGGGCCAGCTTCCAGTCAACCTTACGGTTACGCCAGAAGGTCAGAAGTGCGGCCAGGGAGGTACCGCTGATCAACATCAGACTGATCGCAGGGGCCTGTTCAAAGGTAAATCCGGCAAAAAGCAGGATCGGAACATAAAGAATGCCCCCTCCCATCCCGATCATTGAAAAGATGGTCGAGATAAGGAAGAATACCAACGCCAGAAGAAGGGTTGTCGTCATAAAGAGTTACCCCTGATTGCAGTCTGCTCGATTGATTGAACATAAATATTCAACATTCAGCCGACCTTGAATTCCAGGTCTGGAAGGGTGTTTCCTGTAACGTCTCGCGAAGTTTCGTCGTTTTTCCCAGCAAATGGAGCCCATTAAAATTGCCGCTGTTTGAGTGCGATAGTGCGAGTTCGGCAATTTGGGCGTAATACGCGCTGGAAAAACAGAAATTAAGCGTAAGAAGTGAAAGAAAATTGCCTTCCAGACCGGGTTACATTCTCTAAACTTAAGTACTATGAACCGTTACGGTTTAACCGACATTACAGGCGGCGCAAATTGAGCCGCTGTCGGTTTCAGTCACTTTATTGGCAAAAACCCGTTCGCCGCATTTTGCACAGAGAACCGTTTCAAAACAGCCGGCACCTTTGGGAAAATCGTACTCTTCAACCGGTCCGACCTCCAGAAAAGCCTCCTCCGGCATCTGCAGAACCTTCTCAACCAGCGGATCTGCGACTTCGGCGGGAACATCCTGCGGCAGCACCCCGTCCCGGCGCAGTTTAACAAAAGGCGAATTCAGCATATTACCGAAAAAATCATCTTTTAAGCGCACCCGAACCGCTTTCCGGCCCGCAATGTCAATCAGAGTAAAGGCCATTTTGTTGTAGTACAATTTCTCAATATTTGACTTACCGTAGGTACAACCGGTAGCCGACATTATGCCGTCCAGAAAGCAGCCGGCCGCATGGCCTTTACCGGTTTCCGAAATAACATAAAGCTCCTTATCCTGGGCCCGTTTGACCCCCAGAGTCTTCATCGCCGCTTCCGCCGAGCGAAAACCCAGAGGCATTGCCGGACATTTGTGGCCATGAAAAGCCATCGCTGCCGCAAATTGTTCATTAGTCATGATTCTCTCCTTTTTTGTTTTTGTTAATAAGTTAAGCGAAAAACGCTCCGAACAGGATACCGCTGATAGTCGCCATAACGATTACCAGAGAGACGAAAACAACTGTCTTTTTCGTTCCCAGGACGCTGCGGATAACCAGCATATTGGGAAGGCTCAAAGCCGGCCCGGCCAGCAGCAGGGCCAAAGCCGGGCCTTTGCCCATTCCGTTACCGATCAGGCCTTGCAGAATCGGAACCTCGGTCAGGGTAGCAAAATACATAAAGGCGCCGGCGAAAGAGGCAAAGAAATTAGCCGCCAGAGAGTTGCCGCCGACCGCATGCGCCACCCATTCCGAAGGGATCAGACCTTCATTGCCGACCCGGCCGAGCAGCAGACCGGCGACTAAAACCCCGAAGAGCAAAAGCGGCATTATCTGTTTGGCAAACCCCCATGAGGATGCAAACCATTCGCCGTTTTCACCCTTGTCGGTACTTGTAAAAATAGACAGACCAATGGTCGCGGCGGCAAACGCGATCAGCGGCTGATGGGGAAAAGCCAGTGCCAGCCCGGCAACCGGCAGAGCCGTCGCCACGACCTTCCACCAGGCCACGGCAAACCAGCGCACCAGCATCACTCCCAGAGCCAGAGCAAAAAGTGAAGTTACAATCCATTTAGCACTGTAGATTGCCACCCATAAACCGGTAGTCTCATCCGGTTTTCCCCAGTTGGCAAAAACCAGAATCCCGACCATTGCGGCAAAATAGAGAGCATTCTGCCACAGGGGACGTTTGACCTCCTCCTCCGGCATAGCCACCTGAGCCAGAGATTTTTCAGTCTCCTCTTTTATGAAAATCAGATGCATCAGGATGCCGATAACGACACTGAACAGAATCGCGCCCACGGCCCGGGCGATGCCGAGTTCCGGGCCTAAAACCCGGGCTGTCATGGCAATCGCCAGAACATTTATCGCCGGGCCGGAATAGAGAAAAGCCGTCGCCGGCCCGAGACCGGCGCCCATCCGGTAAATTCCGGCAAACAGCGGCAGAACCGTACAGGAACAGACCGCGAGAATCGTCCCGGAAACCGAGGCCACCCCGTAGGCCAGGATTTTATTGGCCCGGGCACCAAGATATTTCATTACCGAGGCCTGACTGATAAAAACCGCAATCGCCCCGGCAATAAAAAAGGCCGGGATCAGGCATAAAAGGACATGCTCCCGGGCGTACCATTTCGCCAGATAGAGCGCCTCCATAATCGCATTGTCAAATCTCTGCGAACCTACCGGCAGATAGAAAAAAGCTAAAAAAACCCCGACAATAAGCAGGAGTTTTTCCCATTCCGACTTCCAACTCATACAAACCTCTCTAACGGCCCCCTGGTTATCCGAAAATAGAAATTTTTTCTCAGATCAAGGTACTTTTGACAAAAAGCACAGGCATACACCTCTGGTATCCCGAACATTATTTTCAAAAAATAACGAAGAACCAGGGAAAAAGAGCATTCTCGGACAGCCTTCTAGGCGATCAGGGCCGCCTGAGTCCTTACCTGCGACTCGATTACCGCTTCGACACAGCTCATAAAACTTAAGACACACGGCACTTTCAAACGATAGAAAACCTGTTTACCGCGTTTGTCATCTTCAACAATTCCCGCCTGTTTCAAAACCGACAGATGTTTTGAGATTGTCGAAAAATCAGCTCCAATCTCATCAACAAATTCGCAGACACATCGCTCACCGTTCCCCAACTGCTCCGCCATCCACAATCGGGTTGGGTGAGCCAGAGCCTTCAAAACTTTGGCTTTTGCTTCGTAAATACGCTTTTCTTGTGCATTCATCTTCTCACCTCATGTTATTTTATTTGGCGAAATAACCAATT